>CAYTVI010000031.1:0-2930 GCA_964441765.1 uncultured Sulfurospirillum sp. | reverse complement strand
ACAATACGTTTCTCTTCTGGATTGATACGGCGACTTTTTTTCTCTAAGCCAGCAATGGCACGTTCAACCGCTTCAACCATATCTTCTTGTTCCACATAAGACTTACTTTTACGACCACCTAAAAGTGCTGCTTCATTGATGATATTCGCTAAGTCTGCGCCTGCCAAACCAGCCGTTAATCGTGCAATTTCTTCTAAATTGATATCTTTACCAAGCTTAATATCGGCACTATGCACTTTTAAAATATCTTTTCGACCTTGAAAATCTGGCTTGTCAACTAAGACTTGTCTGTCAAATCGACCTGGTCTTAGAAGCGCTGCGTCAAGGACTTCAGGTCTATTAGTGGCGGCAAGAACAATAACGGGTGATTTGTCAGAGCTAAATCCATCCATTTCGGCAAGAAGTTGATTGAGGGTTTGTTCTCTCTCATCATTTCCGCCCATCATGCCACTTGCTGCCCTACTTTTACCAATCGCATCAATTTCATCAATAAACACAATCGCAGGAGCTTCTTTTTTAGCATTTTCAAACAAATCTCTTACACGACTCGCACCCACACCCACAAACATTTCAATAAAGCTCGAACCTGAAACAGAGAAAAATGGTACACTTGCCTCACCTGCAACAGCTTTTGCCAAAAGGGTTTTCCCTGTACCTGGAGGACCTACAAGCAATACACCCTTAGGAATTTTTGCCCCTAAATTCATATAACGATCAGGATGCTTTAGAAAGTCAACGATTTCTTTGACTTCCTCTTTGGCTTCTTCTACACCGGCTACATCTTCAAACTTGACATTGGGTTTTTCAGAATTGACAAGCTTTTTACTGCTCCCCATTCCCAAAATGCCTCCGCCCATATTTTTTTGCATTTTGTTTGCTAAAAACATCCAAATACCAAAAAAGACAAATACAGGTAAAACCCAAGAAAACAAAATTTCAGTTAAAACATTGCTTTCATTATAGCCACCATAGCCAATCTTTTTCTCATCCATCAAAGGAATAAGTGTATTATCTTCACCTACTTTTTTAACGACATAAACAATTTTTTGAGCACCTTCTCCAGAAAATCCTTTAATGGTTGTTTGTCCAATAGCGACATAACTCACTTGTCCATTTCTAATAAGTTCTTTTAGTTCATAATAATTAATATTTTTTGTAACACTGTTACTCGCACCAAAACTACTTGGTCCTACATTGCCTTCACTAGGAGCTGTAAAATTCTTAAAAACCAAAATAACAATAATAGAAAAAATAGCAAACATAAGAAGGGGGTTTTGGTTGAAAAAATTACTTTTTTTATCGTTTCTTGGATCTCTTTGCTCTTGACTCATCTAATTCCTTTTTAAAACGAGTGTGTACCACTCTTCTTTTTGATACTTTTCGACCAATGTCATTGAAGAAAATTTAGCTTCTACCTTTTCGACATATTTGTCTAAGATACCTGATAAAATTAATATACCTTCATTTTTAACTGCTTTTTTCAAATCTGAACTTAGCATAATCAACACATCAGCAATAATATTAGCAATGACAACATCATACTCGTGCGTTCTTTTTTGAACAGATCCCGTCCAAATATGATTAAATTGCTCATGGTTAAGTGCAAAGTTTTCTTGCGTGCTTTGTACGGCTTGTTCATCTGTATCGCATAAGTCAACAACCGCACCAAGCTTTGTTGCCGCAAGACCTAAAATACCACTTCCACATCCCACATCTAAAACCGTATCTGCTTTTTGAATATACTTTTGTAATAAGACCAAACAACCAAAGGTTGTTTCATGGTGTCCTGAACCAAAAGCTAATGCTGGGTCAATAATAATATTTTTCTTACCTTCAACATCTTCAAGCCAACTTGGATGAATATAAAAATCACCTACATGTAAAGGTTGAATCGCATTACGATACTGGCTAATCCAATCTTCATTTTCTTTAATACAGTGATTTATGGTAACATCGATGGGCTTATTAAGTGCTTCACTTAAATTTTGAGCAAAGGTTTCAACACCAAAGCGCACCATATCTAAGTTTTCTTCACTCCGTAAAATAATCGTCTGTCCATCTTCTTCAATAGCCTCATCGCTGAGGCTTAAGATAACATCGACAAATAAAGGATAATCACTACTGGGGGTTATGTGGAGCTCATGATAGGTTTTTTGCATTTACGAACCTAAAACATCCTCGAGTTTTTCTTTCAGAACTTGTGGAGTAAACGGTTTAACAATATAGTTATTAACGCCTGCTTTAAGTGCAGTAATCACTTCTGCTTTTCCACCCTCTGTTGTAACCATGATGATAGGCATACTGTCATAACGTCCATCGGCACGTACTTTACGTACCAAATCAAGGCCGTTCATCTCTGGCATATTCCAATCAGTAATGAGAACATTTATATCAGGAGTACGCTCCATAATCTGCCACGCTTCAACACCGTGTTCAGCTTCCAAAACGTCTTCAAAGCCTAATCTTTGTAATGTATTTTTAATAATACGGCGCATTGTCGAGCTGTCGTCTACTACAAGCAGTTTCAATGTCACTCCTTTAATTCTAAAAGTGTTAAATACCTTTATTCTAACGAACTTTCCTTTGAACTTAGTTTAAAGCGCTCCATTAGCCACAAGCTTAAATGCCTCACGTAAATCCAAAGTTCCTTCATAAAATGCTTTACCCACGATAACGCCAGAGACTTTTTGACTCTGTTTTAATAACTTAATATCGTCAATATCTTTAAGTCCTCCACTGGCTATCGTAGCAATACCAGAAGCTTGCGCGATAGAAAGTGTAAACTCTACATTAACGCCGCTTAACATCCCATCACGCCCCACATCCGTACAAATAATCGCTTCGACACCTGCGTTAGCGAACTCTTTGGCTAAATCGGTTGCTTTCATAGTTGATTTTTCTGCCCACCCCTCAACGGCAACATAGCCATC
>CAYTVI010000030.1:0-24276 GCA_964441765.1 uncultured Sulfurospirillum sp. | reverse complement strand
TCTGCAAAGTTTTTAAAACTTTTTGTCTTTAAAGGCGTAGATGAGCCTTTTGTAATGGAGATGCCAAAATACCGCCTTCCTTCTATAAAACTCATCTGGCATACGGTTGTCACTAAAGCGATGATGTACCTTAAAAAAGCGGGAACTTTTATTTTGACAGCTTCCATGCTGGTATGGTTTGCGAGTAATTACCCGAAATATCCACATGTAGAAGCGCAATACGCTGAAAAGATAGAACTAAGTGGAGACGATGAGCAAACCGCAAAACTACGCAATGAACTCTCTGCTCTTTTGTTGGAGAAGAGTTATCTTGGGATGATTGGTAAGTCAACGGATATTTTCTTTGAGCCTCTTGGCTTTGACTGGAAAATGACGGTAGCCTTAGAATCTGGGCTTGCGGCAAAAGAAGTCGTTGTTTCTACGTTAGGGGTTTTATACGCTTTAGGAAGCGATGTTGATGAGAGCAGTGAAGGGCTTTTAGAGACGATGAAAGCGCAAATCCCTACAGCTTCTGCGGTTTCCTTTATCATCTTTGTGATGTTTTATTTGCCTTGTCTTGCGGCTTCCATCGTCTTTACCAAAGAGGCGGGTGGGTATAAATATCTGTTTTATTTGATAGTTTTTACAACGATTGTTGCGTGGATGCTTGCTTTTGTAGGCTATCGAATCATGCTTTGGCTAGCACTGTAACCGCAAACTGAGTGTAGCGTAGGCATTTAGGTTTGACCTAAATGCCTATGCAAGATGTGTTAGAGCACCGTATCGTTTATCATGGAGTCGTCGTAAGGGTCAAGATGCGCGTTGATGACCCATGTTTCGTTAGGAATGAGCGCTTTGATTTTCTCTTCGATTCTATCTCCCGCATGATGAGCACGAAGCAATGATATGCCTGGGCTAAAGACCAGATGAACATCGACAAAATTGGTATTGGCGGATTTGCGGGTTTTGAGGTAGTGAAAATCACTAATCTCTTTTTCTGCTACGATAATAGACTTAATCTCTTCAACCACTTCTTCATCCAAAGAGGCATCTAGTAAGATATAAACACCATCTTTGATGATTTGATAAGCGGAGTGAATAATATAAACCGCGATGATAATCCCCATGATAGTATCAATCAAATGCCAGTTGGTGACATGTACGATGACTAAGGAGGCTAGAACAGCACCGTTACTTAAAACGTCTGTTTTATAATGCAAGGCATCGGATTTGACGACCATACTGCCTGTTTTTTTAGCAACATGGTTAAGAAAGCCGAGTAACACAAGCGTGATAAGTAACGAAGCGAGCATCACACTGATGGAGATGTTTAGATGTGAAATTTCATGTTGGTTGATGGCTTTTCGTATCGCTTCGTAAAAGATAAAAAGCCCTGAAACGGTGATGATGGTTCCCTCAATCACCCCAGCCAAAGCTTCGATTTTCCCTTTGCCGTAGTTAAACTTTTGGTTTGCAGGCTGTTCGGATTTGGTAATCGCAAAATAGTTAAACGCTGAGACGATGAGGTCAAGCACGGAGTCAATTGCAGAAGCCAACACCGCCACAGAGCCACTGAGTATTCCCACAAAAAGCTTTAAGACAATTAACAGTGTCGCGGTGGCACTGGCTACAATGGTTGCTTTTTTCTGTAAGGTCATTATTTGGCTTTTGCTTTGTAAACATTCATTGAAGCGCAATGCAAGCTTCCATGTTCACGAATAAGAATGGATGATTCGATGCCGACAACTTCACGCTCAGGAAAATGGCGTGCAAAGGTTTTTAATACTTCTTCATCGTATATGTCACTATAGGTTGGAACCAGTACCGCATCGTTAATGAGCACAAAGTTCATATAGGTGGCTGGAATGCGGTGGTTGTTGAAGTATTTTGCTGATGGAAGGGGTAGTGGAACTAAATCAAAGCCTGTTTTTTTCAGCTCTTTTTCCATTTTTTTGAGTTCTTTATAGTGTTCATCTTTTTTATCGTAGCACTTGACATAGGCAATGGTCTTTTTGTCGATAAAACGAGCGAGTGTATCGATGTGTGAGTCGGTGTCATCGCCCATGAGAGCGCCATGTTTTAAGATGATGAGCTCTTTTAATCCAAAGAGCTTCATGAGTGTTTTTTTGATTTTTTTCTTTGAAAGTTCTGGATTTCGGTTCTCTTCAAACAGACAATATGCGGTACTTAGCATCACACCATGTCCATTGCTGTCGATACTTCCGCCCTCGAGTACAAAGTCAAAGGTTTTGAGTTTCCCGACCAAATAGCCCTCGTCAAAAAGTCGTTGGGTGATGCCATTGTCCATCGAGGCTTCAAACTTGTTTCCCCATGCGTTGAAGATAAAGTCATACGTTTGGCGTTTGCCATTTTTATAGACATTGATGCCTCCAAAATCGCGTATCCATGTATCGTTGGTTGGCATTTCGATAAGTTCGATGTTTTGAAGGCTAGGAAGGGCAGTTGCGAGTGTTTTTTTATCTTCACAAATCACCATACACTTTTGAAAGCGAGCGATTTGAGAGATGAACTCTAAATAGGTTTGATGTATTTCTTTTAGGGAGTGCTCCCAGTCGCTCTTTTTAGGAGGAAAAACGACAATAAGGGCTTCTTGTGCTTCCCATTCAGCAGGTATTCTTATGTTCATTTGTAACTCCTTGTAATTGTGGTGAGTCTAAATTATACCAAATAAAGAATTTCTATCTTCTTTTTAGGGAGATAAAAGATAAAATCAAGGGATTTACATGTAAGGATTTTCAGTGTTGTTTCGGAAAAAAGAGAATAAAAGTATCAAACAAATTAGCTTGATGGCGATTTTATTTGCAGGGCTGTTTGCTTTTATCTCTGCGTGTATCATCGTTGTCAATGAATATTTTGAGTTTCAAAAAGAGATAGCACACGTGGAAGAAAGCTACGTTGAGGCACAAAAGAAGAGTGCATCTTCTCAAATGAAACTTTTAAACAACATCGTCTCTCACCGTTACCACCAAAGCAAAGCACTTCCTCTCGAAGCGATTTATGATCTTTTAAAAGAAGATGTACGTTATTTGATGTCAGATATAGAAGGGCAAAATACCATCTTTATCCAAAAACGCTCAGGCGAAATACTCTATCGCTCCAATTCACCCACCACACAAGAGAGCAATGAAATTTTATTTACCACCGAATACCCACCTTTGGATTTGGTTCTTGGAAGCAGTGTCAGCATGAGCAGTATGGCGGATGTTTTGGCGCAAAAAAAGAGTGATTATGAAGATAAAATCATCAGTTTTATTCTTAAAATCTATATGCTCACCCTCTTTTTATACCTTGTTAGTACCATCGAATATCGTTACGTGAGTGATATTATGGGCAGAGAGATTCGTTTTATTGTGGAGTCTTTTAAGCGCGCATGGCAAAACTATGAGTTTGTGGATGTTCAAAAAATCAATTTTAAAGAGCTTAAAGAGATAGCCTCTCACGCTAATGCGATGCTACAAAAAATCAAAGAGAAAAATAGTGCGCTTTTGGAACTCAATACTCGTTTGGAACATTTGGTGGAGGAAAAAACCCAAGAACTTCAGCGTTCGGTTGATTTTACGCAAGAGTTACTTGAAAAACAAGATAGATTTGTCAAAAATGCCATCCACGAAATCAACACGCCACTTTCGATTATTTTGATGAATATTGATTTGTATAACCTCAAATTTGAGAAAAATCCGTACTTGCTCAAGATTGAAGCAGCGGTCAAAGTACTTGATAATATCTATGAAGATTTAGCCTACGTGGTCAAAAAAGACAGGGTAGACTACACAAAAACGATGGTGGACTTTTCTCATTTTTTACATGATAGGGTTGAGTATTTTGGAGATGTGGCAGAGGGCAATAAACTTTTTATTACATGTAATATCGCACCAGAGGTTTTTATCTTCTTTAATGAAGTCGAATTACAGCGTATTTGCGACAATAATATCTCCAATGCTATCAAATACAGCTATGAGGGAAAATCATTACATGTAAATTTATATGAAGAACAAAACAATGTTGTTTTTGAAGTTGAAAACTGTGGGGAAAAGATACAATCCCCTGATAAACTCTTTGATCGTTATTATCGTGAAAATATCGCACGGGGAGGTTTTGGTTTGGGACTTAATATTGTTAAAGAGATTTGTGAAGAAAATGATGTAGGCATCGAAGTTTTATCCGATGATGTGCGTACATTGTTTCGATACCGTTTTGTAAAGGCATAAGAATGAAAATTTTACTCTTAGAAGATGAGTCAATGCTTCGAAGCTCTATTGAGGAGTATTTAGAGGCGTTAGGGCATAAAGTTGTCTCTTTTGCCAATGGAGAAGAGGCGTATGAGTCTTTGCAAAAAGAGGCGTTTGATTTGCTCATTTTAGATATCAACACGCCTAAAATCACAGGGCTTAATTTACTCCAACGCCTCAATGAAATCGAACATGCTTCTCCGACTATTTTTATTAGTGCTAATGTGGATATTGATGATATTTCCCGTGCATTTGATTTGGGGGCGGCGGATTATCTAAAAAAGCCGTTTCATCTCAAAGAACTAGGGCTTAGAATCGATAAGATTAAAAAAGAAGCTGATATCAAAAATATGCAACACCTCATTTTAAGTTCCAAATATGTTTTCTCCAAAAAAGAACAAATGCTCTTTTATAATAACAATGTCCAAACATTAACCAAAAAACAGTTACAAATCTTAACACTTTTAAGCGAAAATTTAGGAGTGATTGTTGATTTTGAAAAATTTAGAAGTTACGTCTGGAATGAAGAACCAGTCGATAATGCCACAATTAGGGCTGAAATAAGCCGTTTTCGTAAGCTTTTAAAGGAAGATTTTATCATTAACCTCAAAGGGGTTGGCTATAAGATTGACCGCTATTACCCTGAAAAAAAGAGCTAATTGTTACAAAAATACTCATAAAATAAAGATTTTTTTTCTAAAATACTCACATCTCTCAAATGCTACGCTAATGCTACGTTACTCTTTTACAATGCCATTGTGACATTAAGCCGACCTTGATTTTATTAAGGTCGGTCAAAATTGACGAAGGAGCATTTATGAGTCAACATATCTACGACAAAGTTAGGGCTAACCCAAAATTTGCAGAACTCGTGCAAAAAAGAAGTAGTTTCGCTTGGAAACTTGCCATCATTATGTTGGTTGTTTACTACGCGTTCATCCTTGTAATTGCTTTTTCTCCAAGCCTATTTGCGATTAAAATTGGCGAAGGTGTTACAACGCTTGGTATTCCTGTGGGTATTGGCGTTATTCTTATTGCGTTTGTTTTAACGGGTATTTATACGCAAAGAGCCAATGGCGAATTTGATGATTTAACCAATCAAATTAAAGAAGAAGTAAGGGGTGCAGAATGAAATGGGGCTTACTGTTCTTAACACTTTCAAGCTATTTAGCTGCGGCAGATGCGCAGTTTAGTGGGAGACGTGAGTTAAACGTTTCGGCGATTGTTATGTTCTTAATCTTTGTTGTTGCAACACTTGGCATTACCTATTGGGCAGCTCGTCGTACAAAAACAGCTAAAGATTTTTACACCGCAGGTGGAGGCATTACTGGTTTTCAAAATGGCTTAGCCATCGCGGGTGATTATATGTCTGCGGCATCGTTTTTAGGAATTTCAGGGCTTGTTTTCTTAAAAGGGTATGATGGACTTATCTATTCTATCGGCTTTTTAGTGGGTTGGCCAATTATTCTTTTCTTGGTGGCTGAGCAACTTAGAAACTTAGGTAAGTACACGTTCTCAGATGTTGCATCGTATCGTTTGAAGCAAACACCGATTCGTACCCTCGCCGCATCTGGCTCTTTAGCTACGGTTGCCCTTTATTTGATTGCGCAAATGGTTGGTGCTGGACAGTTGATTCAAATCTTGTTTGGTATGGATTATGAGTATGCAGTCATCATGGTTGGTATTTTGATGATACTTTACGTAACATTTGGTGGAATGCTCGCAACAACGTGGGTACAAATCATCAAAGCGGTTTTATTGCTCTCTGGCGCATCGTTTATGGCAATAATGATTATGTATAAAGTTGGATTTAGTTTTGAAACCTTATTCGCTAAAGCCGTTGAACTTAAAAAGACAAATGCTATCATGGCTCCAGGTGGGTTAGTGAGTGATCCTATTTCGGCGATGAGTTTAGGAATTGCTTTGATGTTTGGAACCGCAGGTCTTCCACATATCTTGATGCGTTTCTTTACGGTTAGTGATGCAAAAGAAGCACGTAAATCTGTCTTTTATGCGACAGGGTTTATCGGGTATTTTTACATCTTAACGTTTATTATTGGTTTTGGTGCGGTTGTTCTTTTAACAGGTAATCCTGAGTATCTTGATACGGTCAAAGGTGGCATCATCGGTGGTGGTAACATGGCGGCGATTCATACAGCCCATGCGATTGGTGGTAACATTTTCTTAGGCTTTATCTCTGCAGTTGCATTTGCAACAATCCTTGCGGTTGTTTCAGGCTTGACATTAGCAGGGGCAAGTGCGGTAAGTCATGACTTGTACGCTAACGTATTTGCAAGAGGACGTGTGGATGAGATAACAGAGATGAAAGTGTCTAAGTACTCTACGATTGCACTTGGAATTTTAGCGATTATTTTAGGCATTGCGTTTGAAAAACAAAATATCGCATTCATGGTAGGACTTGCGTTTGCGATTGCGGCGAGTGCGAACTTTCCAATTCTTTTCTTATCGATGTTTTGGGGTAAGCTTACCACTAAAGGTGCCGTATGGGGTGGCGGTTTAGGGCTTTTAACCGCGGTAATCTTGGTTGTTTTAAGTAAAGCGGTTTGGGTAGATATATTAGGCTATAAAACAGCCATCTATCCTTATGGAAACCCAGCGATTTTCTCTGTCACGATAGCGTTTGTCGGTATCTGGTTGTTTTCTTTGATGGATAACAGCGATGATGCGAAAAAAGAACATGCGGCGTATGAGCATCAGTTTATTCGCTCACAAACAGGTATTGGTGCTGAGGGTGCATCAAGCCACTAACATTAAATACTTTCACAGGCTCAAAAAAGAGCCTGTGAGACTTTTACCACAGTATGACTCACGAGAGTATATTGTGATAAAAGTCTAATTTTATTAAAAGGATAGAAAAAATGTCACACGTTTTCGAACCAAATAGAGGCTTAAGCAAAGAAGCCAGAATCAAAAATATGTGCGAATACAAAGAACTTTGTATTCAAGCAGATGAAGATTTTGAGGGCTACTGGGATAAACTTGCGCGTGAAAAACTTGAATGGTTTAAACCGTATGATAGAGTTTTAAATGAAGACAACGCTCCGTTTTACAAATGGTTCGAAGGTGGAAAAATCAACGTTACACATCAGTGTTTAGGAAGACACCTCAAAACGCGTAAAAATAAAGCAGCGATTATTTGGGAAGGTGAAGATGGTCAAAAACGTATTATCACCTATTTACAACTTTTTTATCGTGTTAATCGCTTAGCAAACTTGATGAAAAACAAATTTGGTATTAAAAAAGGCGACCGCGTTGTACTTTATATGCCAATGATTCCAGAAGCGGCATTTGCGATGTTGGCGTGTGCAAAAATCGGTGCGATTCACTCGGTTGTTTTTGGTGGATTCTCTGCTGAAGCCTTACGTGATAGAATCAAAGATGCGCAGGCAAAATTGGTCATTACTGCCGATGGTGCTTTTCGTCGTGGCAAGCCTTATATGCTAAAACCAATGGTGGATGAGGCTTTAAAAGAGGGTTGTGAGTGCTGTGAGAAAGTGTTGATTGTTCAGCGTAACTTTGAAGACATCGAGTATGTCAGAGGTCGAGATTATGTTTACAACGAAATTATTATGAACGAATCACAATACTGTGACCCTGAATGGATGGACGCTGAAGACCCACTTTTCTTACTTTATACCTCAGGAAGTACGGGTAAACCAAAAGGTGTCCAACACTCCAGTGCTGGCTATATTCTTTGGGCACAGTACACCATGGAACACGTCTTTGATGTAAAAGAAAATGATACGTTTTGGTGTACGGCGGACGTGGGTTGGATTACAGGACATACATACATTGTTTACGGACCACTTGCTATGGGTGCGACAACCATTATGTATGAAGGTGTTCCAACATTCCCTGACGTGGGCAGATGGTGGAGCATGATTGAAGAGCACCGTGTGAATCAGTTTTATACTGCGCCAACAGCCATTCGTTTGCTTCATAAAGAAGGAGCCAATGAGCCTTCAAAATATGACCTAAGTTCACTCAAAGTTTTAGGAACGGTGGGAGAGCCAATCAATCCAGATGCATGGATGTGGTACTATGAGCAAATTGGTGGTGGTAAGTGCCCTATCGTTGACACATGGTGGCAAACGGAGACGGGTGGTCATATGATTACGCCTCTTCCTGGTGCTACACCGATAAAACCAGGCTCTGCTACGTTCCCACTTCCAGGTATTAAAGCGGAGATTATTGATGAAAATGGCAATCCAACACCTCGTGGTGAAAAAGGGTTCTTGTGTATTACTAAGCCTTGGCCGTCTATGATTCGCAATATCTGGGGTGATAGCGACCGATTTGTGAAGTCCTATTTTGGGGATTGTAAAAAAGATGGCAAGCCTGTTTATTTCTCAGGGGATGGTGCGATGTACGATGATGATGGCTACATTGTCATCACAGGTCGAACTGATGATGTTATCAATGTTTCAGGTCATAGAATTGGAACGGCTGAAATTGAAGCCGTCTTGGGACATCATGAAAACGTGGCTGAGGTTGCGGTTGTTGGACGTCCTGATGCGATTAAAGGTGAGGGCATTTTCGCGTACATCGTTATCAAAGGAACAGATAGCTTAAGTGAAGAGGTCTATATGATCCAAGAGCTTAACAAGTTGATTGTTAAAGAGATTGGAAATATCGCTAAGCTCGATGCGATTCGCTTCGTCCCAGGGCTTCCAAAGACGCGCAGTGGAAAAATCATGCGAAGAATTTTACGCTCGATTGCTAAAAAAGAGCCTATTACACAAGATATTTCAACGCTTGAAGATCCAAGTATCGTTGAGAAAATCCAAAACCTTATCGAATTTTAATACTTACACAGCGGTTACATGTAAATGTAGCCGCTTCTTCTTTTTTCTCCTCAGTTACTCTTAATTTTGCACATGATACGATAATACTAAAAATATAGTAGTATTATTATTGTCTGTTAAAAATAAGATTGGAGGAATTTTTGCATAAGATATTCTTTTTATTGATTGCCATAAGTAGTATGGTCTTAGCAAAGCCTTATACGGATATGTTGGGACGTTTTGTCGAAGTCTCTTCTGCTTCAAAGCTCGTTTTTATAGGTCCTGGTGCATTACGTATGGGTGTTTACTTAGGACTTGAGGATAGACTTGTAGGTATTGAAAAGACAGAAAATGAGGCTTCTCCTCTTTCTCCGTACCGTACTTTTTTAGGAAAAGAACGCATCGCAAAACTTCCTATTATTGGCGTAGGTGGGCCGGGTAAAATGCCTGATTTAGAAGCGCTTATGGTACACAACCCCGATCTTATTATCGCTTCTTTTGTCGATCAAAATCAAATGGAGCTGATTCAATCTAAAACAGGAATCCCTGTATTGTCATTAAGTTATGGTGCGAGTTATGGAGGAACGAGTCAAAAAAATTTAGAAGATATCAAACGCTCTTTAGTGCTTCTAGGAAACGTGTGCGATAAAAAGGAGCGAGCCAACACGCTTGTTAAAGCGATAGAGTCATACGAACAACGCTTATCCACCATCGTGCGTTCAACGCAAAAATTGTATGTCGGAGGCATTGGCTACAAGGGAACGCAAGGGATTACTAGTACAGAGGTCAATTACCCTCCGTTTGAGCTTTTAGGTTTGAAAAATAGCGTTTTTGAGGGGAAAAGTGCACAAGGTCATCAGTTTATTGAACTTGAAGCATTGCTCTACACCAATCCTGATATTATTTTTATTGATCTTTTTAGTAAAGAAAAAGTAGCACAAGAGTATGCACAGAAAAAACCTCTATTTGATGCACTCAAAGCGTATCAGACAAAAAATGTTAAAGAGGTATTAGGCTTTAACAATTACAGTACGAATGTAGAAAATCTTTTAGTCATTGCTTTTCAGATAGCCTCATATTTAGGAGCAAATATTGACCTTGAAAGTGAAGCAAATGCTATTTTTAAAGCATTTTATGGCGAAAAAGGTGAGGAACTTTTACGCAAATTACCCTACGGAATCAGCACGAAATGATGCTTGAAAAAGCGTATAAAAAACGTTTTGTAAAAAGGCTTTTCTTAACGTTGTTTTTGATGGTATCCATTATAGGTTTGTTATGGTTAAGCCTCATTAGTGGCTCAAATGGGATACGCTTTGAAGATACGTTCAGAATGTTTACATGTAATGATCACTTAAGCATGATTGTCCAATCCATTAGGCTTCCTCGTGCCCTTGCTGCTTTGTTGGTAGGGATGCTTTTAGGGCTTTCAGGTGTTGTCATGCAAGGCGTTTTACGTAATCCATTGGCATCACCTTTTACTTTAGGTATTTCGCAGGCGGCTGGGTTTGGGGCAACGTTGGCGATTATCTTTTTTGGTACTAATACACAGACACAGTGGGCATGGTTTGCTCTTTTTAATGTTCCTTTCTTCGCATTCATCGCTAGTATGCTTTGTAGTTTGCTGATTATTTGGATAGGAAAAAAAGTAGGTATGAGTCCCACAGCGCTCATCTTAGCTGGTGTTGGGCTTGGTTCTTTGTTTCATTCAGGGACGATGTTTTTACAGTACTTTACGACAGAAATCAACGCTGCTGCAACCTTGTTTTGGACGTTTGGTGATTTGAGTAAAGCAACGTATCCTATTCTGTGGATTTTAGGCAGTGTTTGTCTTTTTTCATTAGGTTTTCTTTGGGTATCACATTGGAAATTTGATGCGTTAGGTTTTGGGGATGAGAGTGCTTTTAACAAAGGTATTAATGTTAAAATGTTTCGTATTGTGATGCTTTTGTTCTCCTCTTTATGCACAGCCTTAGCGGTTTCTTTTTTTGGTATTATCGGTTTTATCGGTCTTGTCGCACCTCATTTGGTCAGGCTTGTCTTGGGAAGTTCTCATAGCGCACTGATACCACTTTCTGCTTTAAGTGGGGGCGCACTACTTTTGGGGGCAGATTGGTGTGCGAGGATGATGCTTTATCCTTCCATTTTACCTGTTGGTATTTTAACTTCATTTATTGGGGCACCCATGCTTTTGTATCTTCTTGTCGTAGGTAAAAAAATCAAATGAAACTGTGTATTAAAAATCTTAACTACCGTGTCAAAAAAAAAGCATTATTGCACTCTATTGGCTTGGAGGCAAGGTCTGGTGAAGTGATTGGTATTATCGGACCCAATGGTGCAGGTAAAAGCACGCTTTTAAAGCATATTGCAGCGATTTTATCGCTTCAACCTTCAACGGTAATGTTAGATGAAATAGACTTCTCAACGCTTGAACCACGTGTCTTGGCAAAAAAAGTAGCCTATCTTTCTCAATTTTCAAGCACGCCTAGCATCAGTGTTTTGGAAGCTTTGGAGCTAGGGAGGCGGGTTTATAGTGGGATGCACTTAACGCAAGAAGATTACCGTAAAATGACACAATGTGTGCATGAATTTAGGCTAGAAGAACTTTTAGAGCGTACATTGGAGAGTTTGAGTGGAGGAGAGCGACAAAAAGTGCTCATTGCCAGTGCATTACTTCAAGAACCAGAGGTATTGCTTTTGGATGAGCCTATCTCACATTTAGACCCTAAAAATCAACTTGAAATGCTCAGTGCTACACGTGCGATGACGCGCGATAAAGGGCTGATTACGTTTATTGTCCTTCATGATATCCAACATGCGATTCATTATACCACTCGTTTAGTGATGTTAAAAGCAGGTTCTATGCTTTATGATATTTCCACAAACGAAATCACACATCAGATGCTTGAAGAGCTTTTTGATGTGGAAACGAGTTTACATGTAAGCCATGGACATACGTTTGTTTACTACGGACATAGCCATGAAGAGCATCATCTCCATCATAAACACAGTCTCTAGTATTTAAAGAAGGATTAAAATGACTATTTTACAAAAACTAACAGAACATGCACGGGCATATGCGTTGCAAAACAGTGTGAGAATAGACGATTTTGGGGTTAGTGCAACGATGATTTATGTGATGGTTGTCAAT
Organism: uncultured Sulfurospirillum sp.; assembly: GCA_964441765.1. Classification (GTDB taxonomy): domain Bacteria; phylum Campylobacterota; class Campylobacteria; order Campylobacterales; family Sulfurospirillaceae; genus Sulfurospirillum. Next base: position 12,094 of record CAYTVI010000030.1, on the reverse strand, counting down.
GATGAAAGAAAAGCCTTAGGTGTGACATTGGTTCCTCATGGGGAAGGGCATTTTGGAGTATTACAAGGCTCAAGCATTGAAGATGTTTTTGAATCTGCAAAAGCGTTTCATCCTCTGCAAAGAGCGTTTGCTCTAGCTCTTATCAATGCGCTTGGACAACATGCAATGGCTGGAGAAAAAGAGTTGAGTTTTTGTGAAAATGGCACACGTTCTTTATTGGTGGAGAAAGTCTTAGATCTTACAAAAGTAGGCGATGAGGTTGTATTTGTGGGGAATTTAGCACCCGTGGTAGCCAAACTCAAAGAGAATGGTCGAAAGCCAATTGTCTTTTGCCGCCAAAAGCAACATTACGCCGAAGCCATTTATAGCGACATTTTTGAGTATGAGGCAATACAAACAGCTCCCATTGCGATCATTACAGGAGCGACACTGATTGGTTCAACGCTCGACGCACTTCTTGCATTAAGCCCACAAGATTCTATTCGTATTTTGGCAGGTTTTTCAGCAGGAGCGCATCCATCGTGGTTTGAAGGAATAGGTGTGACACATCTTACGTCCATGAAATTAGAGAGTAGTTACAAAGAGGCTTTAGTGAAAAACAATTGGGAAGAAGTTTTTTCGTATCCGAGTTATTTTCATGCGCTTAAGCGTTAGTCTTTTTAAGAGACTAACGCTGCGCTGATAATGGTTTCATCTTTTTCAAAATGTACGGTACAGTTGCCTTTAAGTGCAATCTCTTCAATACTTTTTTCATAATTACTATCGCGTGCTTCACCTTTGATGGAGATTGAGAAGATGGGGTATTTTTTATTGTTAAAACGAATATATTCACCTGTGATAAGGGCTAAACGGGTGGTAATGGTCGTGGAGGCTTGTAGGTGTGATTGGTACACTTTGGTAAGCAGTTTCATAAAATCTTCGATTTTTAAGCGAACATCAGGAAAAGTAGGGTCAAACTCTTTACGAAATTTAATGCTACTGTTGGTTGAAGACGCACTAATACACAAATCTAGCAGAGCGTAGATATTAGCACTCTCGCCGTATTCTTCAACATTGGCAAATTTTTTGGTTGCACTTTTGTAAAGCTTAATTCCAATAGAACTTTCATCATCATACCCAACGGTAATCGCATAAAATTTGTATGAGCCAAAGGCTACATCGATAATGGTTGTTTTAAAACCATAGGTCATACTGGCGTATGCCTGAGCAATATCGAAAATCTTTTTATGTGCCACTTCCCCCAAGAGGTATTGCGCCTCTTGGTTGAGGGAGAGAATTTTTCCACTGTTGTCAAACACAATAAACGGGTTATAGTCGTGTTCAATCCATGCTTCAGCTTGCATGACTAGCTCTCAATATAGTTTTTGAGTTTTCGACCCACTTTTGGATGTTTCAGCTTTTTAATCGCAGAACTCTCGATTTGGCGGACACGTTCACGTGTAACATTGAGCTCTTTACCAATCTCCTCAAGCGTTCTATCGCTCTCATCGTGCATCAAACCAAAGCGCATACGAATAACCGCTTTTTCTCTGTCATTAAGTTGGTCTAAAACTTCATCAATTTGGTCTTTTAGGTCTGATTTTAGGATAAATTCTATTGGTGCAACTGAGGTTTTATCTTCAACAAAGTCACCAAATTTACCATCATCCTCATTACCAATAGGCGCTTCAAGCGAGATAGGCTCTTTGGTAATTTTGATGACATTTTTAACTTTATCAGGGGTCAATCCAACCTCTAGTGCAATGGTCTCGATGTCAGGCTCTTTGCCTTCTTCTTGGAGGTGTTTACGGATAATTTTGTTGATACGGTTAATGGTTTCTATCATATGGATAGGAATACGAATCGTACGTGCTTGGTCTGCGATGGCACGGGAAATTGCTTGACGAATCCACCATGTTGCGTAGGTTGAAAATTTGTACCCTTTTTTGTACTCAAATTTATCGACCGCTTTCATCAAACCAATATTTCCTTCTTGAATCAAATCAAGGAATGGAAGACCACGGTTGGTGTAACGTTTGGCGATAGAAACAACCAGACGTAAGTTTGATTTTGCCATACGTGTTTTGGATTCATCGGCAATCTTCTTACCGCGTTTGATTTGCTCTAAAACTTCTTTGAGCTTTTCAGGATCAAGGTCAAAGCCTTGTTTACTGGCTTCCTTGGTTTGGAAAAGTTTTTTGATTTCCATGTACGTTGAAACCATGGTCGCTTCTGGAACCATCGTCGTGATATCTTCTTTGTTTAAATCAATAATGCTTTTTAAAAGTTTATTGTGGTTTTCACGTAAAGTATCATTAAAAAGTGGTAAACGGTACTCTAAACGCTTGAGTTCTTTGTCAAATTCAAAGTCGCTTTTAAGCGCTGTTTCCATTGATTTGACCAGTTCGTTGATGAGTTTACTGGTAGGTCCTAAGTCCATCAACGCATCTTTAAGAAGCTTTTTCTTGTACGCAAGATTGAGGTCATAGTTCATCATCTCTTCGGCATCAAGTCCTTCTTCAGGTGGCTTTGAGAAGCTTTTGAGCCAATCTTTTTTTGCTTTTTCTAACGATTTAAAGCTTTCAATGACCTTTTCAGTACGGGTGTTGTCTTTTTTGGAAAAGGTCTTTTTTTCTTCTCCATCTTCTTCAAACTCATCACCATCATCGTCATCATCACCATCATCATCTGCATCGTCTTCAAAGGTTTTAAAAAGCTCTTTAACACGACGTTCACGGTTAATGAGTGCTTCTTTATAATCTAAAATAAAGTCAATCAAATAAGGAACGGAACAAAACGCATCGATGATAATATCTTCACCAAATTCGATTTTTTTACTGATATCTATCTCTTCATCTTTTGTCAAAAGTGAAATTTGTCCCATTTCACGTAAATACATACGCACAGGGCTATCACTGCGTGACCATTCAAGTAGCTCTTTTTCGCTGGCTAAGTCAAACTCTTCTTCTAACGCTTCATCTTGAAGTTTTTGACGCTCTTCTTCTCGTTTACGCGCTTCTTCTTTGTTACGCATTTTGGCGATTTCAGCAGAGGAGATTAGGGTTACTTTGTACTTTTCTAAAAGACTCATCAATTTTTTAACGTTCGCAGGAGTCGGAGGCTTAACAAAAAGGTCCATTACGTTTTCATACGTGACGTATGATTTTTCATTTTCTGCAAAAAGTTCTTCTAAAGCAGTATACATTTCTTTTGAAGCCATGGGTGTAACTCTCCTTGAGTTGGGTGTGTAATGGAGGTGTAAATTTCTTTTAAAAGATGTGGATTATACCGAGTTTTTATTTAAAGCATATTAAAAAGTCTATTTTTATACTTTTTAAAAAGTTGGAACAAGAGTTGCTTTAGAAAGGAAAATATTTACGAAAAAGAGTGAGAAAAAGATGCAAAATGGCTACTATAGCGTTACCGGAGCGATGGTTACTCAGTTTAACCGACTGGATGTCATCTCTAACAATCTCGCCAATCTCAACACCACCGCTTTTAAGCGTGATGATGTTGTGGTAGGTGATTTTAAACGTATTTTTCAAGAAGCTAAAGAGGAAATGCCTCTTGCTGATAATACCAAAGAGGGCAGTAAATTTCTCAATGCCGCGATCGCACGTGTGCCACAAGTGGTTGAGCAATATGTTCAGTATGCGCAAGGTGGTGTTAAAAACACAGGCAATCCTTTGGATTTTGCTATGAAACGCGAAGATACTTTTTTTATGGTCGAAACGCCTAATGGTATTCGTTTGACGCAAAATGGTTCTTTTTCCATTAACGACCAAGGTACCTTAGTCACCAAAGAGGGCTATCCCGTTCTCCCATCGACCTATTTTGCCAATCAGCAATACATCACTGTTCCTCAAAATGCTCCGTTAAGTGTTGATAAATCAGGAGCGATTTATGCAGGAGCTGATGAAATAGGGCGCTTTTTTATTGCACAAAGTGATGATATCAAGCGATTGACCAAAGAGGGTGATAGTTTGTATCGTTTTGATAACTTAAGTGAGCTTACTGAGATGACCAATGGTGATGTTGTGGCTCAAGGGTTTTTAGAGACGAGCAATATCAATCCTGTGAGTGAAATGGTAGGGCTTATTGAGACCAATCGTTTGGTTGAGATTTATCAAAAAGTGATGCACTCACATATGAATGATTTAAATTCTGATGCTATCAATAAATTAGCATCTATCAAAGCATAATAATTAACGAAGGATAAAGATATGATACGTTCACTCTATACAGCTGCTACGGGAATGATTGCTCAGCAGACACAAATTGATACCACGTCAAACAATATTTCAAACGTTAATACCATTGGTTATAAAAAACAACGTGCGGAGTTTGCAGACCTTATGTATCAAGTGATGGAATACGCAGGAACAGCAACGAGTGGAACATCGGTTTCACCTACAGGAATGGAAGTAGGTCTTGGTGTCCGTCCAACAGCAATTGCCAAGCTTTTTACCCAGGGAAACTTTAAAGAAACAGGCAATCCTTTGGATATGGCAATTACGGGAAATGGCTTTTTTCAAATTCAATTACCCGATGGAACCACAGGCTACACACGTAATGGTTCGTTTAAACTTGATAACGAAGGCAATGTTGTTAACAGTGATGGTTACAGACTTTTACCTGAAATTGTTATCCCTGAAGATGCCACGCAAATTTCTATTGGTGTGGATGGTATTGTCTCCGTACTGCAAGCAGGTGCAACACAGATGACACAAGTTGGGCAAATTGAGCTTTCAAACTTTGTCAACCCAGCAGGGCTTCACTCTTTGGGTGATAATAACTTCATCAACACGGCTGCATCAGGCGACCCTATAAATTCAACTCCAGGGCTTAATGGTCTTGGTCAAACACGCCAACAATTTGTTGAGATGAGTAACGTTCAGTTGGTTGAAGAGATGACGGATTTGATTACAGGTCAACGTGCCTACGAAGCGAACTCAAAAGCCATCGTAACCAGTGATGAGATGCTTCAAACCGTGAACGGACTCAAGCGTTAATAAGATGCTCATTCTTGTACCCTTTATTGTGATAATTTTGATTATTGTCGCAATAGACCAACTCTATTACAGTGATGCAAAGCCTTCAAATGTGCCTCCAAAAGAGGCACAACAAAAGGTTCGTGATACCAACTCCACTAAGAGCTATCTTGATAAATACATCAAGAAATAGCTTTACATGTAAAGAACTCCTATGAATTTTTTAAGTATTGTAAAACTGACTATTCCTGTGATGATGGGCTACATTCCTTTAGGCATGGCGTTTGGGCTTTTGCTTTCTAAATTGCTTATTCCTTGGTACTATGCGCTCTTTATGAGTATGTTTATTTTTGCAGGTTCTGGGCAGTTTTTAGCACTTACGTTATTTGCTTCGCAAGCGACGATTTTGGAAATTGGGATTGCGACTTTTTTACTCAACCTTCGTCATACATTTTACGGACTTTCGATGATATCGGCTTTTAAAGATTTTTCATGGAAAAAGCATTATCTCATCTTTGGACTGACCGATGAGACGTTTGCGCTTTTAAAAACCAGCGATGTACCAGAAGCAAACCGTGAAAGAGCCTATTTGCTCATCACGGCTCTTAATCAATCGTATTGGATATTTGGCAGTGTTGCGGGTGCGCTTTTGGGGAATATCTTACCGTTTAATTATGAAGGCATTGAGTTTTCATTGACGGCTTTATTTGTCGTGCTTTCTATTGAGCTTTATAAGAAAAATAGATTGCACAAGCCTTTTTTTGTAGCACTTATCATTGGACTTTTTGGCATGGTGCTATTTCCACCTCAAAAAATGCTAATTTTATCGCTCTGTTTGGCGGCGTTTGTGTTGATTGTCTTTAAAAGGAGTATGGAAAGTGGAAAGTAGTTATCTTATTGGTGCGATTATTGTTGCCACTGTAGCGACATATACGACACGGATTATTCCTTTTTTACTCTTTCGTAACCGTGAGCCTTCACCTCTGATTCGTTATATTGAGCTGAATATGCCTGTGATGATTATGGTTATTTTGGTATTTTACGCTCTTAAAGATGTGAAGTGGGAAGTCTATCCGTATGGTTTGGCAGAGATTATTGGAGTGGGCATTGCGATAGCTTTACATGTAAAGTTTAAAAATGCACTTTTGAGTATTTTTATCGCAACGCTAGTCTATATGGTCTTAATTCAAAAAGTACTTTAAGCTTTTTTCACAAATTCTGATTTTAAGCCCATTGCACCAATACCTTCGACTTTACAATCTAAGTTATGGTCACTCTCAAAATTTAAACGAATATTTTTCACTTTTGTGCCACCTTTGATGACAGCAGATGAGCCTTTAAGTTTTAAATCTTTAATGACCACAACGGTGTCGCCATCAGCCAAAACGGTACCGTGTGCGTCTTTGATGACGGTAGTATTTTCTGTATTAGATGCGCTATTTTGTGACCATTCATGCGCACATTCAGGACAAATGAGCATTTCTCCATCTTCATAAGTGTATTCGCAATTGCATTTTGGACAAGCAGGAAGTTGCATATATTAGCCTCTCTTTTTTAGCAAAAGTATGCCATGCCTTGGCACAAAAAGAGCTAAACTCGCTTATTTTTTAAGAATGAATGGAAATTCCCGCTCTTTTTCATAACGTCTCATTTTCTCTTCATACGCATTGATGAAATCAACCATTTTATTTGCAAAATCGCTATCTAATAGATAATCCTCTTGATTTACATGTAAAGAGATAAGTCCTTGTTGACGTGCGTTATACATAAGTGCATCACGAGGGTTGTCGGCATTGTTGTTGGTAAGCCTTTTGATATCATGCCCCAAACCGGTAATCCACAAATCCATAAATTGAATACGAAAAGGAAGCATTTTCCCCCATGTATGGCTCATCCACACACCTTCTTTCAAAAAGAATTCATGAAAGACAATGGTGTCATTTTTGGTTTCATAGACACTTAAAACTTGACGGTTTTGGAGTTGGATGGTTGGATTAATGCTTTTGATATCGATAGTTTTTGGCGCACAACCCGATACGAAAAAGGCTATTATCACGAAAAAAAAGAGCTTAAAGGGATGCATATTTAGACCTCAAAACGTAAATGAATAGTTTATTATACGATGCAAATGCCATTTTTCCCTTTTGCTTTGACATTATACATCGCACCATCAGCTTCTTTTAACATATCATCGACTGTTTTATGACCATCAAAAAAGAGTGTCCCTCCAATACTCACACTGCACGTATGGGTAAACGAATGGTAATAGGTTCCAAAGCGGTAAGGTTGGCTCAGAACGCTTAAGAGTTTGGTGGCGATTTTGTGGAGTTCATCACGTGCTTTTTCTTCCTCTTCACCCAAATAAGTCACCAAAACGACAAATTCATCGCCGCCAAAACGCGCTACCGTATCAGAGGCTCGAAGCTCTTTTTTAAGCCTTAGAGCAACTTCTTTTAAGAGTAAATCTCCGACATGGTGTCCTTTGGTGTCATTGAGTGCTTTAAAATTATCCAAATCCATAAAGAGTAAAGCACCAAATTGATGCAAACGATAACTTGAAGAAAGCGCTAAACATAAACGGTCAATCAGCAACTTGCGATTAGGCAAGTCAGTCAGTCCATCATAATATGCCAAGTGCTCAATGGTTGCTTTATCTTTCTTCTCTTGCGTGATGTCTCTAAAAATGACGACAACACCGATAGTTTTATGGTTTTCAACAAAAGAAGCAGCGTTAAGGTGAACGGTGATTTGTTCACCGCTTTTTTTACGAAATATCTCTTCTCCAATATAGTTTTGCCGTGAATGAATCACATCCAAAATAGGGCATCTTTCATGCATAGCCAAATGCTCATGCACGTGAATCATCTCATGAGAGTTTAGTCCTATGATTTCATTTGGCGTATACTCAAGCATTTTACAAGCAGCATCATTGATAAAGGTGATTTTGCCTTCTTTGTCTATGAGTAAAACGCCATTGACGGTTCGTTCTACGATGGTTTGAAACTGAAGTTTTTCACGAAGGGTTTTTTTACGTTGTTCTAAAAGCAGAAAAATGGCAATTCCAAGTAAAAAAAGTACGACAAGACCTACGGAATAGAAGATAAAGTATTTATTCTCTATGGTCACAAGTTCATCCAAAACCCCATACGTTACAGCATAAGCGGCGAGAGTGTTACTGATGTCATAAATAGCGTTAAAATTTGCAATATAACCTTGCTTGTTATCAACAAAAGGAATGGAAAAACTTTTTCCACGTGCGAGTCTTTCTTCGATGTCAGGAAGCGCTTCTAAAAGGGTGTTGATACGATGCACCAAAGGAGATTCGATGGATTTTGCGGTGAGCATGGAGAGTTTTTGATTTTCGATGACATAGTTTTTTGTAAAACTAGCAGGCATAAAATGCTCTTTATGGTTTTCAAAAACAATGCCTGTGGTTATCTCTTTTTTCATAAGCAAAATATGGTTTTTACATGTAAGCAATTTGGAGAGTTCAAATTCAATACTTTCATACGAAAGCGAGAGCTCAACACTGCCTAAATGCACAGCTTTATCGACGATGGGAAACACATAACGAAAACCAGGATAAACCCGTCCCCCTTCAAAGCCTGAGACAAATTTTTTATCAATATTGGCGATGCGGATACTAGGACGCATATCGATGAGGGCATCCCCATTTTCATTAGGTTTATGAAAACGTAAAAAGCTTTCTCCTTTAGGGGTGTGAAAATGAAGCTGTCTGATACCAAGTTCTTTAAGTTCTCCGTTATAAAGCGTGTAGAGTTCACGGTACAGTAAACCTCGAAGGAGTGCTTTTTCGTCATTGGAAGCTTCTTTGGCTTGATGTAAAAGCGCTAAAACAGAAGGCTTCATAATCACATGACGAAAATAGTTTTCAATCGAGACACTAAACATATTGGTCACAGCGGCGTATGACGTTTGAAGAATCTTATTTTCATGGGCAATTAGGGTTTGAATCTCTTCTTCTTTTTGGGCAGAAAGATAGCTAAAATAAGCTATTAAAAGTCCTAGACAAAAACTTAAGCTTAAGAGAATAGGTTTCATTTAGTAGTTACCACTTTGCGGAATGGTAAAATATTTTGGTGAGACAGTAATCTTCTCAAACATTGTTTCATCCGCTTCACTCATCCCATATGAAATATCTTTTCCCCATTTTTTATAAACCTCTTTAGAAGTACTTAAAAGTCGTTTTTTAATGGTTTCAATCTGTTCTGGCGTAAGTGTTTTGGTATTGACGACAAGGCTAAAACCAGGAAGATGTTGACTGGTTTCAATCACTTCCAATCCTAAAGAAGCATAGCTACGAGCGATACTCTCTTTCATTCCTCCTAAGTTAAACTCTCCTCTGATAATAGAAAGAGCAACTTCATCGTGCTGTCCTAAGTAGCGGTATTGGGTTTCATCAAGATTGATATGGAATTTTTGTTCGAGTAAAAGTTTTGTTTTGGTGTAGCCACAGGTTGAAAGAGGTTGCGTGAGAGCAACTTTGAGGCTCTTTACATGTAAAGAAAGTGTGTCTTTTGCAAATTTGACCAAAACGCAACGATAGCCATTTTTCCCATCTTTTTCATGAAAGGTGATGAGTGCTTTAGCAAAAGGAAATTGTTGGCGCAAGGTCTTATACGGAAGAGGTCCAAGGTAGGCAATATCAATTTCATTGGTTTGAAACAAACTTATGACATCATCGTATTTTTGTTCATACCGAAAGGAGATAGGCTCACCTAAGGCTTTTTCAAGATGGCTCACTAAAGGGTTAAAGTCTTCAAATACTTTTTGTGTGTTTGAAAGAGGTAAAGGAGCAAAGACAATAGGTCGTGCTTGGACGTTTTGGAGGAAAAATAAAATTAACCAAAGTGTGAAATATTTCACGTAAACGTCCTATTAGTCACAAAAATATTACTGAGTATCCTATAAAATAAATCATAAATAATGACTTAAACAATAATAAACTTTCTTATCTAGTTGTAAAAGTCAAAAAAAGTAACTAAATCACATTTTCAAGATGCTTAGGGTACAATAAAGAGCTATTACATAAAATGAAGTTTTTTAAAGCTCGTCTGTGATGAGTGCTTAAATAGCTCATGTAGGTTTTAACGTTTTGCCTTAAAAGCGTTATATATTATCTTTAAAGGATGCGCATGACATTTGAAAAATTAGGACTTATTCCGCAGATACTAAGCGCACTTGTTCCTCTAGGCTATACAAAACCCACTCCGGTTCAAGCTAAAGTGATTCCTCTTGCGTTAGAGGGAAAAGACATCATCGCAACTGCACAAACAGGAACAGGCAAAACAGCGGCATATGTGTTGCCTCTTTTACAGCATCTTGCACGCAAAGCGCAAAAAGAGACCACAAAAAGGCAGATACGCGCACTTATTTTAGTTCCCACCCGTGAGCTTGCGTCTCAAGTAAGCCTTAGTGTTGAGCGTTATGGCAAGGATGTAAATGTACAAAGTATTGCGATTTACGGAGGTGTGAAGCTCACACCACAAACCAAAAAGCTTCACAAAGGAGCTGATCTTATCATCGCTACGCCTGGGCGTTTGATAGAGCATATTAAAATGGGCGATGTGGATTTTTCTAAACTCGATATGCTGATTTTTGATGAGGCTGATCGTATCTTAGATATGGGATTTTGGGATGAGGTTGAGAGTCTTTTAACGCTCATGCCTAAAAAACGACAAACACTCCTTTTTTCTGTGGGTATGACCAAATCAGTTAAGCGTTTAAGTGATATTAGCCTTAAAAAACCTGTCAAAGTTGAAATCAACAATAACGGAGATTTTGCTAAAAAAGTGACCCAAACTATCTATGTGGTGGACAAAGAGCGTAAATGCGAATTGCTCTCTTACATGATAGGCTCACAAAATTGGCATCAAGTTTTAGTTTTTACCCGCACCAAACAAAGTGCGGATGAAGTTGGAGAGTATCTCCAAAAAAGCGGACTAAAAACCCTTGTTTTGCATGGCGATAAAGCACATTCTCAACGTACCAAAGCCGTTGCAGCGTTTAAAGAAAATGCTATTCGTGTCTTGGTTGCTACAGACATTGCTTCACGCGGGCTTGATATTGAAGATTTACCTCATGTGATTAACTATGAGCTTCCAGGAGATGCGGAGGATTATTTGCACCGAGCTGGACGGACGGGTCGTGCCGGGAAAGAAGGCACAGCCATTTCTTTGGTGTGTAAAGAGGAAAAATCGAAGTTTAAAGAGATTGAAAAAATCTTGAAGTACACCATTAAAACAGAGTTTTATAAAGGGTATGAAACGAAAGAATGGATTGAAAAAGAGGCGAAAAAAGGGACGATTAAAGCAAAGATTGAGCATGAAAAAGCCAACAAGCGAAGTATTGGTATCAAGAAGAAGCGAGAAGCTATTAAAGAGACAAAATCAAAAAAGGGTAGAAAATGATGGTAGAGATGCAAAAACTGCATTATTTTAAAGATTTTATTGAAAAAGAAGAAAATCCTATTGGTAAAAATCTTTATGTTATGGTATTGGCAGTAGAGGCGTATTATGAATTTGCCGCTGAAGTGCTTATTCCAAGTTCTTCTCGCAGTATGACACAATTTAAGCTCTTAGAAGAGTTACGTGCGCTCAAAATCGTCACAGAGCAAGAATTTGTGATTATGAATGAGACCAGAAAGCTCAAAAATGAGTTGACGCATCGTTTGGATTATCAAATTGATTTAAAATACCTTTACGATTTTTGTAACAACTGCTCCATCAAAGATAAAATCGTTCCTGAAAACAAAGAAGACCAACAAGAACTTGATGGTGCATTGCTCGATGCGCTTTTGAAAAGCTATAAAATCATCGACTTGAAACTCTACTCAAAAGTGAGAAAAGAGCTTGAAAAGGTTCATGCATGAAATGGCGCGTCACAGGGCAACAGCATATCTCGAAAAACTGTTTAGTCTGTGGCATTGAGAACGATTTTGGGCTTAAGACAAAATTTTATGAAACAGACAATAAAGAGCTGATAGCTATCTTTACACCACACGATAAACTGCAAAGTTATCCAGGTGTTTTGCATGGCGGGATTTCAGCGACGATTTTAGATGAAACCATCGGTCGAGCGATTATGATGTATGGTGGACAAAG
>CAYTVI010000029.1:21974-24309 GCA_964441765.1 uncultured Sulfurospirillum sp. | reverse complement strand
TGATTCGCCGCCCACTGTTGCAAATAGGTGAAGTGAAACTCTGCGGTTTTGATATCCAAAAGCTCAATGCTCTTTTACATGTAAAGATGCCAAATCCAAAAAATATCAATGCGTGTTTGAGCAGTGATGTGTGTGAAAAAGTGTGAAGTCATTCATAAATTATTTTAAAGATGCAGTTCAAATTCTTTTTTATATTTGAAGAGTTGGATAAAAATGAAAGAACTTTAAGCCCTTGAAATCAAGGGCTTAAACGTTTTACATGTAAATTTGTCCACCACTTTCTTTAAAGTGTTCTGCTTGCTCTTCCAACCCTTTTTCTAACGCAACATTGACATCTTCCGCACCGATTTTTGCGGCGTAATCACGCACGTCTTGTGAGATTTTCATCGAGCAAAATTTTGGTCCGCACATCGAGCAGAAGTGTGCGACTTTCGCACTCTCAACTGGCAAAGTTTTGTCGTGGTATTCGCGTGCTCGGTCAGGGTCAAAGCCGATGTTAAACTGGTCGTACCAACGAAACTCAAAACGCGCTTTGCTCATGGCATTGTCGCGGATTTGCGCTCCTGGGAAACCTTTGGCAAGGTCTGCGGCGTGGGCGGCGATTTTGTAGGCGATGATGCCTTCTTTGACGTCTTCACGGTTTGGTAAGCCTAAGTGCTCCTTTGGGGTGACGTAGCAGAGCATGGCTGTGCCGTACCAGCCGATTTGCGCTGCGCCGATGGCGGAGGTGATGTGGTCGTAGCCTGGGGCTACGTCGGTGACGAGCGGTCCAAGGGTGTAGAAGGGTGCTTCAAAACAGTCTTCTAACTCTTTGGTCATATTTTCTTTGATCATCTGCATTGGCACGTGACCTGGACCTTCTATCATCACTTGTACATCATGTTTCCAAGCGATTTTGGTGAGCTCTCCCAAGGTTTCAAGTTCGGCAAATTGCGCTTCATCGTTAGCATCGTACAATGAGCCAGGGCGTAAGCCATCTCCGAGTGAAAAGGCAACGTCATACGCTTTCATGATTTCACAGATCTCTTCAAAATGCGTGTAGAGAAAGTTCTCTTTGTGGTGGTGCAGACACCATTTTGCCATGATGCTCCCCCCTCGTGAGACGATACCCGTTAAGCGTTTTGCGGTCATGGGTACATAAGCGAGGCGCACGCCTGCGTGAATGGTGAAGTAGTCCACACCTTGTTCGGCTTGCTCAATAAGCGTGTCACGGAATACTTCCCATGTAAGGTCTTCTGCGATGCCGTGAACTTTTTCTAACGCTTGATAAATCGGCACCGTTCCGATGGGCACAGCGGAGTTTCTTAGTATCCACTCTCTGGTTTCGTGGATGTTCTTACCTGTCGATAAGTCCATGACCGTATCGCCACCCCATCTCGTTGACCAAAGCATCTTCTCAACCTCTTCTTCGATGGAGGAGGTGGTGGCGGAGTTGCCGATGTTGGCGTTGATTTTGACCATGAAGTTACGACCTATTATCATTGGTTCGGCTTCGGGATGGTTGACATTAAGTGGTAAAACCGCACGTCCTGCGGCGATCTCTTGGCGGACAAATTCGGGGGTATAAACCTCAGGCAAGTTTGCACCAAAATGTTCACCCTTGTGTTGTTTTCCTAAAAGTTTATTTTGGCGAGCCACTTCAAGATTACAGTTCTCACGAATGGCAACATACTCCATCTCAGGGGTGATGATACCTGCACGCGCGTAGTGCATTTGGGTGATATTTTTGCCTTTCATTGCACGTCGTGGTTTTTTAAGGTTGGGAAAGCGTAGGGCGTTTAACTCTTGGTCGTCGTGACGTTTATGAAAATAGACGGAGCTAAAATCCTCTAACTGCTCCGTGTCATTTCGCTCCTCTATCCATTTCGCACGAATGGGTTTTAAGCCTTGATGCAAGTCGATGGTAACGTTTGGGTCGGTGTAAACACCTGAAGTGTCATAGACATGAAGTGGTGGGTTTTCCTCTATGCTTCCATCGCTTTTTGCGGTTGGGCTAAGGGTGATTTCACGCATGGGGACTTGGATGTCAGGGCGCGAGCCTTGAATGTAAATTTTACGAGAATTTGGAAAGTTTTGAATGTACGAAGCATCAATCTTTTCGAGATTGTCAAGAACTTTAGACATGTGTTTATCTCCTTATTTCCTACGCTGGCATTACCCAGATCAGGTTCGTGAAACCGCATTAACGGTCTCTTAGGGTATTATCTCAGCCTTTTACAGCACCCCCACAGACAATGGTAAACAATTTTAAAGAGACAATTATACAAGGTAAAGCCAAAAGCGTACTTAATGAAAAAAATAAGTTTGGATTTTTTACATGTAATGTTACAATACC
>CAYTVI010000029.1:0-21874 GCA_964441765.1 uncultured Sulfurospirillum sp. | reverse complement strand
TATTTGGTTTGCATCACCAACCCAAAACCCATCATCTTTTTTACAGCACTTTTTCCGCTGTTTCTCAATACACAAGCGCCACTCTTGCCTCAGTTTTTTATCCTTACTTTTACCTTTATGACGCTTTCATACAGCACTATTATGCTTTATGCATTTTTTGCACGCAGTCTAAAGTCTTGGTTTCGACCAAAAGCGCGCGCGGCATGGTTTAACCGCGTGAGTGGGGCGATATTTATCGCTTTAGGACTCGGTCTTTTGGGACTTGAACGCAAGTAGTATTTTTTCTCTAAAGCGCATTAAAAGATAGAAAAAGAGCGGTACAAAGAAAACAGCGATAACCGTCAATGTAACCATACCTCCGACCACCGTTGTACCGATGACATGGCGACTGTTAGCTCCTGCTCCAGAACTTAGTGCCAAAGGAATCGTTCCTGCAATAAAGGCAAATGAAGTCATGATAATAGGGCGAAAACGAATCTTTGCTCCCTCAATCGTGGCTTCGAGCAAGGTGTGACCTTCTTGCAATTTATGCAGGGCAAACTCCACCATCAAGATGGCGTTTTTAGCCGAAAGTCCGACAAGGGTAATAAGACCTATTTGAAAGTAGATGTCGTTTTGAAGTTCACGTAGCCAAATACCCAGAGTCGCACCCAAAAGTGCAAAAGGTACAGCTAGGACAATCGCCCACGGAATAAGCCAGCTTTCATAGAGTGCCACAAGAATCAAAAAGATAAAAACAATAGCAAAAATAAAGGCAAGATTGCCCGTTTGAGCCAACTTTTTCTCTTGTAACGATGCTCCACCCCATGCGATGCCATATCCTTCAGGCAAGACTTCACTTGCGATTTGTTCCATCACCTTTATGCCTACACCAGAAGCATACCCTTGATTGGTCTCTCCTAATATTTGCGCGGACGGAAACATATTGAAGCGTTTGGTGATACTTGGGTTGATAATGCGCTCTAGGCGCACCAAATCGCTCAAAGGAACAAAATTACCATCAGTAGACTTCACAAAGACATCACGATAGTTAGCTGAATCTTCTCTAAATTCGCCTTGAGCCTGAACATTGACTTTGTAATTACGACCTAAAAGATTGATGTCATTGACATAAACGCTTCCAAAAAGCGATTGGATTGTTGTGTACACTTCATTAATTTCAACATTGTAAGCTTTGACTTTAGCGTTATCGACATGAATGCGGTACTGTGGAGTGGTTGTACTCAGCGTTGAACGTACGGATTTGAGGGCTTCATGTTCTGATGCGCGCGCTACAATCTCTTTAGCATAATTTTCCAAAGCGGCATAACCATTTCCTGCTCTATCTTGAATGTACATCTCGAAACCACCCGCAACACCAAGACCACTAATGGCGGAGGGATTGACTGCGATGACACGCGCTTCTTTGTTTTTGGAGAGTTCTTTCATAATTTCTTTGGATAAAGCATCCACACTTAAGTTAGCATCTTGACGTTCATCCCAATGTTTTAAGCGCACATAACTGTAGCCTGCATCGGTACTGTAAGCTTTTGAGCTAAAGTCACTGCCTGAAAAACCACCTACTTTTGCGACACCTTCGTACTTAAGAGCCACTTTCCCGACCTGCTCGTTGACTTCATGGGTGCGTGAGAGACTAGCCCCTGAGGGGAGTGTGCTTACGGCAAAAAAGACACCTTTGTCTTCTTTGGGGACAAGTCCTGTGGGAATGATAGCCATCAGTTTGTAAATGGCAAACAGCATGATGCCAAACATGAGAAGATTAAAAAAGGTAAAACGAATTGCATTTTTAACAATCTGCCCAAAATGATGCGTGATATAATCAAAAAAAGTGTTAAATTTTTGGATAATCCACAAAGGTGGCTCTTCCTCTTTTTTCAAAAGTAAGGCGCATAGTGCAGGGGTTAATGTCAAAGCAACAAGACCTGAAATACCAACAGAGATAACAATCGTAATCGCAAATTGACGTGACATCGTTCCACTAAGCCCTCCCATAAATGCCGCAGGAATAAACACGGCACTTAACACCAAAACAATCGCCAAAACAGGAGCGGTTATCTCTTTCATTGCTTTGATAGTGGCTTCTTTGACACTAATAGCCTCTTTTCGCAAAATACGCTCGACGTTTTCAATCACGATAATGGCATCATCAACCACAAGTCCGATGGCAAGAGTCAGTCCAAAAAGGGTGAGAAGGTTAATGGAAAAACCTGTGAGATAAAATCCAGCAAAGGTTCCGATGATAGAAACTGGAATGGCAAGAACGGGGATGATGGTGGCACGAAGATTGCCCAAAAAGAGGTAAACAACCACAATAACAAGTGCTATAGCTTCAAGTAAGGTTTTAACCACTTCTTGAATCGAAGCACGAACAAAGGTGGTTCTATCGTAGGTCGCATCGATTTTTAAGCCCTCTGGAAAGGTTTTTTTCAGCTCTTCAAGTTTGGCATCGAGTAAGTCGGAGACTTCGAGGGCATTGGCTTTGTTAGTAAGTGAGATACGAATCATAGAGGTAGGTTTTTGGTTAAAAATACCTTTAAAAAAGTACCTATCAGAACCTAGTTCCACCGATGCAACATCTTTAAGTTTTAAAGCAGAGCCATCGGGATTTGATTTTATGAGGATATTAGCAAATTCTTCGGGTGTTTTAAGTCTTCCATTGGAAGAGAGTGTGTAGGTAAACGCAAGATTTTTTTCAAGAGGTTCTTGCCCAAGTTGTCCCACAGGATATTGCTCATTTTGCGCTTTGATAGCATTGATGACCTCCGTAGTGGTAATGGTGTAAAAAGAGAGTTTTTGAGGGTCAAGCCACACACGGATGGCATATTCTAAATTTCCTACAACAACAGCTTCGGAAATACCCGGGACTCGTTTGAGCTCTTCTAGGATGTTATTGATGGCGTAGTTGGACATAAAAATGGTGCTGTAACGGTTATCATCGCTAAAAAGGGCTAAAACACGTAAGGTATCGCTGGAGCGTTCAGCAACTTCTACACCTTGTTTTTTGACAGCATCTGGGAGTTTACTCTCGGCTAAACGTACACGGTTGTTGACATCTAAGATGGCTTGCGACATATCGGTATCGACTTCAAAGTAGAGATTCATGCTAAGCAAACCACTAGGAGAAGTCGTGGACATCATGTAGAGCATGTTTTCAACACCGTTGATTTTCTCTTCTAAAACACTGGCGACACTTTTTTCCAAGGTTTGTGCATCCGCTCCTGGGTAGGTCGTGGAGATGGCGATTTGGGGAGGAACGACGTTGGGGTATTCTTGAACGGGCAATGAACGAATCGCCATAAGACCAGCGATGATGATAATGAGTGAGATAACAATCGCAAAATTAGGTCGGTTGATGAAAAATTTTGAAAACATACACTACCCTTAAAAAATAATGTGTAATAATAATACAAAAAGTGTTAATAAAAGGCTGTTTTGTATGGAAATTATTTGTTTTAAGCACGTCAATGTTGCGTATGAAGAGGCTAATGTGTTGCATGAGATAGATTTGTGCATCAAAGAAGGTGAACACACCGCGATTTTAGGCGCAAATGGCTCTGGAAAATCGACCCTTTTAAAGCTCTTTTCCAACGATATTTATCCTCGTTACAGCGAGTCTATGAAAAAAGAGGTTTTTGGAAAAAGTCGGTGGGATATTTGGGAGCTTAAGCGCCATCTTGGCATCATCACCAATGATTTACACTACCAATTTACTGAACGTGCAGGTTTTTTAAACGGTCTTGAAGTTGCTCTTTCAGGGTTTTTCAGTAGCTTTCATATCTACGAGCATCAAGAGCTTTTGCCTTTACATGTAAACAAAGCAAAGGAGGTTTTGCACTTTTTGGGCATTGAGCATTTAGTTAAGAAAAAAATCTCTGAAATGTCCACAGGACAGATACGCAAATGCATCATTGCGCGCGCACTTGTGCATGACCCAAAAGCGATGATTCTGGATGAACCTACTGTTGGGCTTGATATTAAAGCGCAGTTAGAGTTTGTAGAACTGTTGCGCAAAATCGCAAAAGAGCGGACAATCGTTTTGATAACACACCATTTAGAAGAGATTTTTGAAGAGGTGTCAAACGTGGTACTTTTAAAAGAGGGACGCATCTACAAACAAGGTAAAAAAGAGGAAATGCTTAGTGATGAAAACCTCTCTTTCACCTTTGATGTGCCTTTACATGTAAACGTTCAAAATGGGCGTTATGTGATTGAGAGGGTCAATTAAACTTTTTCACATTCGATTTTGGATAAAATCCCTTTCATATTACTAAACTGCACGAAGGATAATTATGAGTCAACTCAGTGGAAAAGTATGGTGTTTTGGCGATAACATCGACACAGACCTAATCATTGCCGCACGCTATTTAAATACTTCAGACCCAAAAGAGCTAGCAAAACACGTGATGGAAGATGCAGATCCGGAGTTTGTTAAAAAAGTAGGTCTTGGCGATATCATCGTTGCAGGTGAAAATTTTGGTTGTGGTAGTAGCCGTGAACACGCACCTATCGCTTTAAAAGCGGCAGGTGTGAGTGCTGTGGTGGCAAAAAGTTTTGCGCGTATTTTTTACCGTAACGCATTTAACACAGGGCTTCCTATTTTTGAACTGAGCGAAACAGGCGAAATCAAAGAAGGCGATATGCTTAGTATTTCCATGGAAAGTGGTGAGATTAAAAACGGTGCTAAAACCTATCGTTTTACCCCAATTCCTCCGTTTATGCAAGAATTACTTGCGTGCGGTGGTTTGATGAATTACGCTAAAAAAGAGATAAAAGCATGAAAAAAACATACAATATAGCGGTGATTAGAGGCGATGGAATAGGTCCTGAGATTATCGATGAAGCGATAAAAGTACTTGATAGTGTTTGCTCTAGCGAAGCGTTTGAATTACATTATGAAGAGTATTTGATGGGCGGTGTGGCGTATGATTTTAAAGGCACGCCCCTTCCAGATGAGACGATTGAGGGATGTATGAAAGCCGATGCTGTTTTATTTGGCGCGATTGGCGGTCAAAAATGGGACACTTTGCCTCGTGAGTTTCGTCCAGAAACAGGACTTTTAAAACTACGCAAATCTTTAGGACTTTTTGCAAACCTTCGCCCAACCGCGGTGTTTGATGAGCTTTTAGATGCTAGTACACTAAAACCAGAAGTGCTTAAAGGGGTTGATTTATTTGTGGTGCGTGAACTGACTGGGGGCATCTACTTTGGTGAACCACGAGGCAATGATGGACAAACAGGTTATAACACGATGGTGTATACCAAACCTGAGATTGAACGCATCGCGCGCGTGGCGTTTGAGTCTGCGATGAAACGTCGTAAAGAAGTCTGTTCAGTCGATAAAGCCAACGTTTTAGAAGTGAGCCAACTCTGGCGAGATACGGTCATAGAGATTTCTAAAGAGTATCCAGAAGTGACGTTGACACATATGTATGTGGACAATGCGGCGATGCAGTTGGTGCGCAATCCTCGTCAGTTTGATGTGATTTTAACGGGCAATATTTTTGGCGATATCTTAAGCGATGAAGCGAGCATGATAAGCGGTTCTATCGGACTTTTACCCTCAGCATCCATTGGTGGAAAAGTAGGTCTTTATGAACCAATACATGGTTCTGCACCTGATATCGCAGGGCAAGGCATTGCCAATCCAATAGCCACCATTTTGAGTGCTTCTATGATGCTTCGTTTTGCACTTGGCGAGACAAAAGCAGCCGATAGAATTGAGAGTGCGATTAAAAAAGTGTTGCAAGATGGCTATCGTACCAAAGACTTAGCAAATTATGGAGCAAAAGAGGTGTGTTCAACCACACAGATAGGCTCAATTATTGCGGATTATGTTTCAAAACAATGAAAACACTCACCCTTGCTTCCATCTATGAACTTCAAGGTCTAAAAGCAGAAGCGTTAGAGATATACAAAGAGCTTTTGATGGCAAACCCTGAGAATAAAGAGGCGAAAATTGCCATCAAGAGGCTTTCAGGTATTCGTAAAAAATACTTGGGTGTCAATGAAGATATGAAGAAGTTTTTTTTAAACATGAACTCCGAAGTGGAGTTTTTAGAATTTGAAAGGTGGTTGATAAAACTATGGAATTAAAAGAGATGATTTTATCCACACTCGCTGAGCTTGAAGAGGGTGTTAAAAAAGAGGGACTTCAACCACCCGTTTACCACAAAGAAGAGACCTATGTGCATGTTGTTGAAGAAACATGCGAGCAAGAAGCGTGCGCGGTTGAAGAAGAGGATGATGCAACATGTACGCAAGGGGATCGACACTTTTATGTTAATTTAAGAGAGCGTATCTTAGTTTTATTTGAAGGATTTCAATCCCCTAATAATAAAAATATTGAAGCTAAACTCGATTTGACACTTAATTTTTTAGAGTATTTACTTGCCACCATCGATGAACAATTGGAGCGTATGGATAGAGCAAAATAATGCAATCCTTAAGCGCTCTGCCAAAACATTTTCGCAATCAAATTGAAAATGCGAAAACCCTTCTAGCACCTTATACGAAACGTGCCTATTTGGTGGGGGGAAGTGTGCGCGATATGTGTTTGGATATGCCCTTGCATGATTTGGATATCGAAGTGTATGACATATCGCCTGAACGCTTTGAGGCGCTTATGTGTGAGAGCGGTGCTGTAGGGGTTGGGAAGAGTTTTTTTGTTTATAAATTGGGCGATATTGATTTTTCACTGCCACGCATCGAGCGAAAAAGCGGCGTGGGACATGCGGCATTTGACGTTGAAGTGTGCAATGATGAGAAAGAAGCCTCCAAAAGGCGTGATTTTTCGATGAATGCGATGATGCTGAACATTTTTAACGAAGCGCTTTTAGACTTTTGGGGTGGGATGCAAAGTATCTCGCAAAAGCGTATCGCGCTTATTGATGAGGTACGTTTTAAAGAAGACAGTTTGCGTGTGTTAAGGGCGATTCAATTTAGCGCGAGACTTGGGTTTAAGATAGAGCCAAAAACCCTTGAAGTTATGCAAGGTATTTGTCTTGATGATTTAAGCCGTCCACGAATTTTATGGGAGTTTGAAAAGCTTTTTCATGCGCCTTTTTTGCACTATGGACTTTTTTACATGTACACATTAGATATCTTTGAAAAGTGTTTTACATGTAACGCTCCGAAGCGTTTTTTGAGTATTGCTAAAGAGTTAATACGTTCAAAAAGCAATTTTCAAAAAACACTTCAAGCGTACTATTTTTTTTACATCGTTGCCAATCGTTTAGGTGCCAATCCTTATGCGTGGTTTAAGCGTTTGGATGCGCCCAATCATTATCTTATGACTTTCAAAAATCAACCTTTTTTTGATGGCGAGATGAGCGATGAGGAACTTTACCATGTAAGCCTTGATATGCCTATTTCTTTATGGCTAGGGCATTACCGTGGGGGGATTGAACAACGAGCCAAGGTACTTGGTGTTTGGGATGAAGCGTTTAATGGTGGTATTAGTGTGCAAGAGGTGATTCACGATGGATTTACCCATAAGGCTATTGGGTTAGAATTGCGAAGAAGAAAAATCGAAAAAATAAAACAACTGTGTGAGGCGTAAAAATGGAAGTAGGAAAGAATTATATTTTAAAGATTGATTGTCCTGATGAGAAAGGGCTTATTTATCGTATCGCGGATGTGGTCTTTAAATATCAGCTCAATATTATCAAAAACGATGAGTTTGTGGATCGTGAAAATGGTAAGTTTTTTATGCGAGCGGAACTGAGCGGTGAAGCGGATTTGGGTGCGTTTAAAGGCACACTTCAGGCAATGTTACCTGCAAAGTCAAACATCTATGTGGTAGAAGAGCGCAAAAAAGATATTATTTTGATGGGAACAAAAGAGACGCATTGTTTGGGAGATATCTTACTCAAACACTACAGCGGTGATTTGAATGCCAATATTTTAGCGATTGTTTCCAACCATGATGAGCTAAGAGAGCTCAGTTTAAAATTTGACATCCCTTTTCATTGTGTCAGCCATGAAGGGCTCAACCGAAGCGAGCATGAAGCCAAAGTCTTAGAGGTGTTAAGCCAATACACCATCGACTATATCGTACTGGCTAAATACATGCGTATTTTATCGGGTGAGTTTGTGGGGCATTATGAAGAGAAGATGATTAATATTCACCACTCCTTTTTACCTGCTTTCATTGGGGCAAATCCTTATAAACAAGCTTTTGCAAGGGGCGTTAAAATCATCGGAGCTACGGCGCATTTTGTGAATAATAATTTGGATGAAGGTCCGATTATCGCGCAAGATGTCATTCATGTGGACCATGAAATGACATGGAAAGATATGCAACGAGCAGGTCGCAATGTGGAAAAAGTGGTGCTTTCAAATGCCCTTGATTTGGTATTTGAAGAGCGTATTTTTGTGCATGATAATAAGACGATTATATTTTGATTTTACATACTTTTTGGGCAAAGCCCAAAAAGTTAGGAGTTTTTTGCATGTTTAACATTGTTTTAGTTCATCCACAAATTCCTCAAAACACAGGAAGTATTGGTCGTATGTGTGTGAATGCGGATTGTGCGTTGCATATCATTAAGCCCACCATGTTTGAAATCAGCGATAAAACAGTCAAGCGAGCAGGGCTTGATTATTGGCATTTATTGGATGTCACCGTTTGGGAAAGTTTGGAAGATTTTTTAAAAGCCCATAGCGATAAAATGGAGCGTTTTTTCTTTGCCACGACCAAAACCAAAAAGCCTTATTTTGAAGCCTCATTTCAAAAAGGAGATTTTCTCTTTTTTGGAGGTGAGTCCACAGGACTTCCGATGGAACTTATGCAAATGAAGTGGGATAATGCCATCACCATTCCCATGGGCAAAAATGGGAGAAGTTTAAATCAAGCCACAAGTGCTGGCATCATTCTCTACGATGCTATTCGTCAAAATTTTGAGAGTTTTCAAAGCGTTTAGGAGCAGAAAATGAAACGACGTTATATTTTAGCACTTCTATGTTTACCGCTCATCGCGTGTGCACAAATGTCAATCACAACCCTTGAAAGTGCTTCACAAACGGTTCCTTCCGATACACTACGCGCAACGTTTCATTTTACAGAAGAAAACAAAAATACCAATGTGATTAAAGAGCATTTAAACGCCATTATCACTCAGGTGAAGCAGTGGGATAGTAAAAGCAATACATGCACGGGAGGAGGCTATCATCTCTCCCCTCGTTACATCTATAAAGAGCAAAAGCAAATCTTTATAGGCTATAGCGGAACACTCTCTTTTTCCTGTGCTTTTAATGACATAGAAGCCTATAATACGCTTTTAGGAAAGATTGAGAGTGCTAAAGCGCCAGCAGTTTTGAGTGATTATGGTGCTCTTGTTTGGGAAGTAAGTCCTAAAGTGCTTCAAAATACGCGTTTAGCCATGCGCTCATCCTTGCTTCGTATTGCCAAAGAACAAGCAAGTTATTTTTCAAGCGAGACACAAAAACAGTGTCATGTCAGTGCTATGACGTTTGAAGATGCCCATACCAATAGACCACCTCTTATGCAGAATATGGCACGAAGTACGGCTACGATGAAAGTGGCATCTGAACCTATTCAAGAGCCTTTACACGTCGATGAAACGTTACGACTCAGTGCTACCGTAACCTACATGTGTTTAGATAAATAGCCACTTTTTTCATGAACGTTAAACTTCACGATATTGTCTTTATTGGTGCGGGTGCGAGTGCGTTGATGGCAGCATCGCATCTTCAAGGGCGCGATGTTGCTTTGATTGATTCCAATGCCAAAATAGGAGCAAAAATCCTCATCTCTGGAGGAGGGAAGTGCAATCTTACCAACCGTTTTGCTAGCTCAGAAAATTATTTTGGCGATAAAACCTTTATCGAAAAAGCATTAAAGGCGTATCCTGCTTCTTCAACCCTCTCGTTTGTCAAAGAGCATCATTTAAAACTAGAAGAGCGCCATCACGGTCAAATGTTTTGTGCCAACAGTGCCAAAGAGCTTGTTTCCATCTTTGGTCGTTTAACCTCATTTTGCACCTTTTATCTCTCTACCAACGTTTTACATGTAAAGAAAGATAAGCATTTTAGTATCCATACCGATAGAGGTGAGATACAAGCTAAAAAAGTCGTCGTCGCAAGTGGTGGGCTTAGTTATGCAAGTATCGGGGCTAGTGATATCGGTTATGAAATCGCTAAAAGTTTTGGACATACCATCATCACGCCATCCCCTGCTCTTGTTGGTTTAACACTTCAAAAAGAGCAGTTTTGGATGAAAGAGCTTAGTGGTATCGCGTTTCCTGTAAGTTTACATGTAGAGGGAAAGCGTTTTAGTGAAAATCTTTTATTTGCGCACAAAGGTATCAGCGGACCCGTGGTTTTAAGTGGATCTTTGTATTGGAAAAAAGGCACTATTGCGATTGATTTTTTACCGCATATCAAAGAGATGAATGTTTTGTTTAAAACCCATGCACACAAACAAATCACCACAGCGCTTGGACTTCCAAAACGGTTCACCAAGGCTTTTTTAGATGCCTATGCCTTAGAAGACAAAGCGCTTTCAAAACTAAATTCTGAAGAGAAAAAAAGAGTTTTAACCTTAAAAAACTACATCTTTTCGCCTGCGGGCAATTTTGGTTTTACCAAAGCAGAAGTGACGCGTGGTGGGGTGTGTACCGAAGAAGTCGATGCGCACCGTTTTGAGAGTCATTTGTGTGAGAATCTCTATTTTATTGGTGAAGTCTTAGATGTGACGGGCGAGCTTGGCGGATTTAACTTTCAGTGGGCATTTGCTTCGGGCGTTGCTTTAGCACGAGCGATTTAGTGTTTTTTTGGATACAATAAGTAATATTTAAAGCAAGGATATAAGGTGCAACATAAGGGACGATTGATTTTAGACAATCCTAAAGCTGTTTTGATGATAGTGTTCATGTTAACATTCACTCTTCTCACGCTGATTGTCGTTAATATTAATCGACTTGAGCTTGAACAAGAAAAGTCAAAAGCCAACAATATCGCAGCGGATTATACGTTTCACCTCAAATCCAATATTGACCAAGCGCTCTCTTCCACCTACACCGTTGCCGCGCTTATCTCACAAGGCAATGGCATCGTGAGAAATTTTGAAACCGTTGTTGCGGAGATTTTGCATTTGTACCCTGGTGTTGTTGAATTGGCTATCGCACCATCTGGCATTATTCAGCAAGTGGCTCCTTTGCTTGGAAATGAAAAAGCACTAGGACTTAACCTTTTTGAAGCAACCAATCAAAATAAAGAGTCCTTCATCGCACGAGATACAGGAAAACTCACCCTTGCTGGTCCTTTAGAGTTGGTGCAAGGCGGCATTGGCTTGGTAGGGCGACTTCCTGTTTATTTGGATAAAAACCTTACAAAATCACAGACCTTTTGGGGGCTTGCTTTAGCCGTCATTAAGATAGAACATCTTGTCAATAAAACAAAAACACTCGCATTAGAACAAGAATATGCGTATGAAATTTGGCGTATACATCCCGATACTAAAACAAAACAAGTTATTTTACAATCCTCCAAACCTCTTTTAAACAACCCGATAGACTACGCATTTGAAGTGCCCAATGGTGAATGGACGATGAGTATGACACCCGTTTCAGGTTGGGGTGAAGGTGGGTATCTCTTCTTATTTCGTGAGTCGATTGCGATTATTTTTTCACTGCTTTTAGCGTTTATGGCACGTTTATTGATTCAGCTTAAACATGCCAAGCTTCAATTAGAAAAGCTCGTGGTTGAAACAACCGATAAAAGTGTGGTTTTACAAAAACAACTTGATACCCTTTTAGATACGATTCCTGATTTAATTTGGCTGAAAGATGCCAATGGCATTTACCTCTTTTGTAATCGTGCTTTTGAGCGCTTGTATGGTGCCAAAGAAAAGGATATTGTGGGTAAAAGTGATTATGATTTTGTGGATATCAAAACAGCTGACTTTTTTAGAACACACGATATGATCGCTATGGATGCACACAATTCAGTTGTCAATGAAGAAGAGCTTCATTTTAAAGCCGATGGTTATAGTGGCTTGTTTGAAACAATTAAAACACCGTTTTATGATGTCAAAAATGAGCTTATCGGTGTTTTAGGCATTGCGCGTGATATTACCAAAAGACGTGAAAATGAAGTGAGGATAGAAAAACTCGAATACTTCGATACGCTCACAGACCTCCCCAATAAAACCTTGTTGCGTATGAGGGTTGAGCATGATATTAGCATCGCAAAACGCAAAAATGAAAAACTAGCTATCCTCTTTTTGGATTTTGACCATTTTAAGCATGTCAACGATACGTTAGGACATGGTGTTGGTGATGAATTGCTTATAGAGGTCTCAAAACGCCTTAAAACACTTTTGCGCCAAGAAGACACACTTTCTCGCCAAGGTGGCGATGAATTTGTCATCGTTTTACCTGGTATTAAGTCTGATGGCGCGGCGCATGTCGCTAAAAAGCTTCTTCAAGCGGTTGAACAGCCCATTAAATTGCAAGAACATGAGTTAGTCATCACCGCATCTATTGGTATTGCGATGTATCCAGCCGATGGTGAAGATATGGATACCCTTTTTAAATGTGCTGATGCGGCAATGTATCTGGCGAAACAAAATGGACGCAACAACCATCGCTTCTTTACAGCGGCGATACAAAGTCGCTCCTCAAGGGTACTTCTTTTAGAAAATGGTCTGCGTTACGCCCATCTTCGAGGAGAGCTTAGTTTACACTATCAGCCTCAAATCTCTTTGATAGATGGCTCTATTGTTGGGGTTGAAGCCTTATTGCGCTGGAATCATCCAGAATTTGGCAGCATTTCACCCGCCGAGTTTATCCCCATTGCTGAGGAAAGCGGGCAGATATTGCTCATTGGCGAATGGGTGTTACGCAGTGCCGCAAGTCGCATGAAACAGTGGATGGATATGGGATTTAACCCGATGATTGTGGCGGTCAATCTCTCCGCTGTGCAGTTTCACCACGAACACCTCTTTGCTTTGGTTCAAACGATTTTAGATGAGGTTAAACTACCACCACACTATTTGGAACTAGAACTCACAGAAAGTGTTGCGGCGCAAAATCCTGAACATGCGATAGAGACCATGAATAGACTTCATGAAAAGGGTATTCGTTTAGCGATTGATGATTTTGGAACAGGGTATTCGTCTTTGAGTTATTTAAAAAAGTTTAATGTTTATAGACTTAAAATTGACCAATCATTCATTCGCGATATCAACGAAGATGCAGATGATAGAGCCATTGTTGCGACGATTATTGCGTTGGCAAAAAGTTTGGGACTTAAGACGATTGCTGAGGGTGTTGAAACAAAAGAACAGCTTGATTTTCTCATTGCTCAAGGCTGTGATGAAGTCCAAGGGTACTACTTCAGCAAGCCTTTAAGCGTGGATGATTTTGAAAAAAAGATGCGCAGTTATTAGGAGTTCTTGCAAAGGTGCAAGAACTTTAATCAATAAATGAACAGCAATAATCCGCTGGTTCGGTTACATGTAAAGTAAAGCTTGAATTGGCTGGTACTTCAAATGTCGCACTTCCTTTGATGATAAGAGGCTCTTTTTGATTGGGAAGTGTTACTTCAAGTTCTCCGCTCATAAACTCCATAATCTCAGCTTTTCCTGTATTAAATGTGTAATCTCCTACTTGCATAAATCCAAGTGTTTTCACACTTCCATTTGCAAAATGAATCGTTCGACTTGTAACGTTTCCATCAAAATAGACATTGGCTTTTTTCACAATCGTGACATTTTTAAATTCCATAAATTTCCTTTACATGTAATCTTGTTTTGAGATTTTATTTGCGCGTTATTATAGCTTGTAATTTCTTTTTCATGCTCTTTTTGTATAATTCGCACACGATAAATGAGGAGGGAAAAAATGAAAATTGCAGAACTTATCAGTGGGTATGAAAAATTTAAAGATACTAAATTTAAAAAATACGAAAATAAATTTTTAGATTTGGTTGAAAATGGTCAAAAACCAAAGGTTCTTTTTATCGCTTGCAGTGATTCGAGGGTTGACCCAGCGCTCATTACAAGTTCTGCTCCTGGTGAGCTTTTTGTGTTACGTAATATTGGCAATTTCGTTCCTCCTTTTGCTCCTGATAATGACTACCACGCAACCGCCGCAGGTATTGAGTACGCTACATCGGTTCTTGATGTCACCGATATCATTATCTGTGGACATTCGCATTGTGGGGCGATTGCGAGTATGTATACAAAAATTAATGATATCAAGCTTGTGCATGTCAAAAAATGGTTGGAATTAGGCTTAGGCGCTAAAAACTATGTCAATCAAAAACTAAGCAAAGATGTCAGTCATGAAGAGCGTTTAGAATTGACGGAAAAAATCTCTGTCTTATTTCAGCTCAAAAATCTCCTAACGTATCCTGATGTGGAGCGTCGAGTAAATGAGGGGGAGCTTTTTTTACGCGCGTGGTATTACAGTCTTGCGACAGGTGAATTGGAGTATTTTAACACCGAAACGGGTGAGTATGAACCGATGAGTGGAAGTCAAAATTGATTCGTTTTAGCATTTTATTTTTACCTTTTGTGGTATGCGCTTTAGAATTTAAAGTGGCTACGTACAATGTTGAGAATCTCTTTGATGCGAAAAAAGAGGGCAATGAGTATCAAGAGTATACTCCCGGTTCCAAACACGGTTGGGATGAAGCAATGATGGAGAAAAAAATCGCCAATCTTGCGCGTGTTATTAAAGATATGGATGCCGATGTCATCGCTTTGGCAGAGGTTGAAAATAAAGAAGTACTTGAAAAGCTAAATGTGGCATTAGGTCAAAAAGCCTATCCACACCTTTTTTACCCTTCAAAAAAGCCTCGCGTTTCTATCGAAACAGCACTTTTATCACGTTTTCCGATTGAAAAAAGTACGTCGATTGTGATGAAAGACCAACCCAGAGGTATTCATAAAGTGAGCTTAAAAATCGAGCAAAAATCTTTAGATATCTACATCAACCATTGGCCAGCCCACAGAGAAAAAGAGGAAGAGCGATTGGTTTATGCGACAACGCTACACAATGTATTGCTCAAAGAAAACGCTAAGGAGTTTATTCTTTTAGGCGACTTTAACTCTCCTTTAAATGTTGAAAAAGATGATTGGGGTTTAGCGTTTGTGAATGTTCTTAAAACAAGCGCTGAGAGCGCATCTTTGTATAATTTATGGTACGAGCTTCCGCAAGAAAAACGCTACTCGCACACCTATGGCAAAAAACGCTCTGCACTGGATCATATCGTGATTGCAAAAACACTAAGCGATGGCAAAGGAATAGAGTACAAAAAAGGAACATTTGCCCCTTTCATAGCGCCTTATATGCTAGAGAGCGATGGCATTCCAAAGCGGTGGCAAATCAGTGACAAAGGCAGAGGAAAGCACTTAGGCGAGGGCTTTTCAGACCATCTGCCTTTAACTGCAATTTTTCATACAATTTCTGAGTAGGTTAAAAAAATAATACCTTTTTAAGTTGCTCCATTTTATAGTTCCATATTATATTTATCATAAAGGAATAAAAATGATGTGTGCTGAAAAACTGCAACGCCTTCTCATGGCAGTGGTTCTTGGAATTGCCTATGGTTTGATGAGCATGGGTTCCGTGTATGGTAGCATTTTACTAGGATTTGTCATTGCGATGATTGTTGTTTGGGCGATTACCGATTTTTGTCCTTCGATTTGGCTTTTTTCAAAACTCTTTGGACATTGTAAACACCACTGCTAATTGCCATTTGCTTTACATGTAAAAGGTCGATTTAACGCAATTTTGGCTAAAATCGAATAAAATTTTTACATGTAAAGGTCAAATGGATGATCAAACCTCTTTTAATTGAAATCGGCGTCGAAGAACTTCCTGCTATCCCTTTTTTAAAAGAACTCCCTAATATTGAAAAACTCTGGCTTGATATTTTAGAAAAAAACGCTCTAGCGTGTGACTTTGAATTTTACTACACGCCACGTCGCTTGGTTTTATGGCATAGTGCATTTCCTACACAACAAGCTTCAAGGGAAGAGGAGTTTTTTGGAGCACCTTTAAGCGTAGCACTCAAAGATGGAGAGCCAACTGCTGCGGCATTAGGATTTGCGAAGAAATGTGGGGTTGCGTTTAGTGAAGTTACACATACACTCAAAGAGGGTAAAGAGGTGCTTTACTATAAAAAAAGTATTGCTGGGAGTGAATCGAAGGTCTTGTTAAAAGAGATGATAGAAGCCTTTATCAAAGGGCTTAATTTTGGCAAGTCTATGCGTTGGGGTTTTTTAGAAGAGAGCTTTATTCGCCCGATACGATGGCTTGGATGTATGTTGGGGGATGAGCATGTAAGCTTTTCACTTTTTGGTGTTGAATCGACTCCTTTTTCGTATCCGCACCGCACCATTTCGTATGAGCCCTTTGCCTATATGTTCGCGGGAGATTATTTTGAGCGCTTGAGCGAGCGTGGAGTTGTGCTTTATCCTGCTATTCGTAAAGAGATTATATTAACCGATTTTGCGGTGATTGAGAAAAAAGAGGGTGTTAGTATTGAAATTGATGAAGATCTTTTAAATGAAGTTATCGCGATTACAGAGTCACCAAAAGCACTTATCGGAAGCTTTGAAGAGCGTTTTTTACGTTTGCCTCCTGAGGTTATTATCACCTCAATGAAAGAAAATCAACGCTATTTCCCTGTCTTTAAGGATGGTAAATTAACCAATCGCTTTATCGTTGTTTCCAACGCGATTAGCGATGATTATGACCTAATCGTACGTGGCAATGAAAAAGTACTGCGTGCACGACTCTCCGATGCGCTCTTTTTCTTGGACAATGACCTAAAACGAGGACTAAGTTTTGAAGGGCTTAAAGATATCACCTATTTGGATGGTTTGGGTTCATTGTTTGATAAAGAAGTGCGTGAAAATGCCATTGCGCTCTTTTTGGTTTCAAAATATGAGACGACGCTTCTGCAAACAGCGCCGCACTTAAACGCATCAACGTTAAAAGCCTTAATGGAGCGCTCTGTAATGCTTTCGAAAGCAGACTTGCTCAGTGAAATGGTGTATGAGTTTACAGAGCTTCAAGGCTTGATGGGACACTACTATGCCAATGCCTTCAATGAAGATGCACTCTTAGCCCTTGCGCTTAAAGAGCAGTATTTGCCCAATTCAGAAGAGAGTGCTTTGCCTTCAACGCTTTTTTCTTCTATCGTGGCACTCTCTTACAAACTTGATTCGCTTATCGCGCTTTTTAGCATCGATAAAATTCCAACAGGTGCAAAAGATCCTTACGCACTTCGTCGTGCGGTCAATGGTATTATTAAAATCGTGCTTGAGCAAAAAATCGCCTTTGATATTCATGCGGATTTAAAAGCCCTTGCGCAAAACTATAAAGCCTTTGATTTTGATGTTTTGGAAACATTTTTCTTAGAGCGACTCTATCAGTTCTTTGATGTCAATCCTTCCATCGTTAAAGCGGTGATGAGCAGTGGTGAGCGTGATATCGTCAAGATGGCTTTAAAAATCAAAGCCTTAGCTTCGATTACGCAAACGGAAGATTTTAAACAAAGCGTTTCCACGTTTAAGCGTGTGGCAAATATTATTAAAAACATTGATGTTAATGCGGATTTACATGTAAACGAAGCACTGTTTGAAAATGAGTATGAAAAAGCACTTTACCAAGCGTTTAAAGCGGTTGTAAGTGTAAAGTATGAGACATATGAAGAGAACCTTGATGCTTTGTTTGGTCTTAAATCAGACATTGATGCGTTTTTTGATAATGTCATGGTTAATGCAGAAGATGTCAATGTCAAAAGCAATCGACAAAATTTAATCGCACAAATTTATATGGCATTTCGCTCCATTGCTGATATTAAAGAGATTAGTATTTAACTCACACAAGAAGCGCTTATACAGCGCTTCTTCTTTCTAAATCTTACCTTAAGTTCATTTTGGGCACAATCAACTTTAGTTATATTTCCATACTTATCTTAACATAAGAATATCACCGATATGTCAACACATAAACGCATTAAATATTTTAAGCAAATTGCCATTCTTTTAACGATTTTTTGGACGTTACTTACGGCAATTTTTGCATTTTATCAATTTTATAACGAAGAAAAGCATATTGTTAAAAGCTCTTTAGAAAAAATCAAAGGGGTGAGTGAGCAATCGGTTGCGTTTATCTATTGGGCGTATGACCAAAAAGCAAAAGCATTGAGTGATGATCAAAAGTACAGTATTCGTAACAATTTTTCTCTTAAAGAGCTTCTTGCTGTTTTGGCAAAACAAAGCGAAATGGATTTGCG
The DNA here is from genome assembly GCA_964441765.1 of uncultured Sulfurospirillum sp. Lineage (GTDB taxonomy): Bacteria > Campylobacterota > Campylobacteria > Campylobacterales > Sulfurospirillaceae > Sulfurospirillum. Next base: position 3,598 of record CAYTVI010000029.1, on the reverse strand, counting down.
AATAGACCCCGTTTCTAAAGAATTAACATTACCTGCTTCAGCGATGCGAGCCATCACCAATACCAAAAATACACTGCAAGATCACTTTGCTATTCTTAAAAAAGAAAAATACGAAACGATTTTTTATGTCAAACCTTTGATTGCCAATGCTAATTGTATCACCTGTCACGTTCATTCACATGCGCATGTGGGCTCACTTTTGGGATATACCAGCATTGAGATGAAAATACCAACCTTTAAAGAGGTCAATGCGCAAAGTTACTACTTTCTAATAACGATGTACATTGGTACATGGTTTTTAGGGCTTTTTGCGATTTGGTGGATTCATCTTAAGGGAAAAAATTATCTTAACGAAAAGACCAAATTGTATGAAGAGAGTATGTATGGGCTGATAGATATGATGGAAAAACGTGATAGTTATACCGCAGGGCATTCTCAAAGGGTAGCTGAATATTCACGTCTCATCGTTCTTGCTTCAGGCGGTTCTCACGATGATGCCGATTTTGTTTATAAAGCAGGAATGCTTCATGACATCGGTAAAATCGAAATTCCTGATGCAATTTTACTTAAGCCTGATAAACTCAATGAAACCGAATACGCTCTTATCAAGCGGCATTCCACAGCCAGTTATGAGTTGTTGTGTCGAGAACCTTTTAGTAGTTTGGCAAATATCGTCTTACACCATCATGAACGCTATGATGGCAAAGGTTATCCGGATGGGCTCAAAGGTGAGCAAATCCCTTTTCTCTCACAAGTCATCACTGTTGCGGACGCTTTTGATGCGATGACAACCAATCGGGCTTACCGAAAAAGCCTTAGCAAAGAGCAAGCCATTGCTATTTTAGAAGAAGAGAGTGGAAAGCAGTTTAATCCTTTTATTATCACTCTCGCAAAATCAATTTTTGCAGATATCGTTTTACCTGAAAACACAACGCAAATGCCAAAAGACCTCTTAGAAGAGATGCGTTTTTCTTACTATTTTAGAGATCAACTGACAGGGTTTTACAATATCAACTATTTAAAGTTCATTTTTGCACATGCGCGTGATTGTTCTGTCAAGATGCTCTGTGTTGACCATCTGAACTGTACGCAATTTTCAGTGTACAACAAACAGTACGGATGGAAAAATGGGGATCTTTTTTTACAACGTATCGCCAATGAAATTCATACCATTTATCCTGAAGCGATGATTGTACGGGCATACAGTGATAACTTTTTAGTGCTTCACACAGCCCCTCATGAGCATATGGATTATGCACGCATTGATGCGCTTTTAGAAGAACATGGACTTAAGATGAACTATCAACATATTGATTTAGACTTGCAAGAGCCTATTACATTTGAAATTTTGGAAGATAAACTCTTAAATTTTAAGAAGTGATGTATAATATCTCCTTTATTAAAAAGGAATGTCATGCGTTTTTTGGTACTGCTTTTATCCCTTCAAGCCTTACTGTGTGCGGGTATTTACTACGCTAAAGTAGAGCCGGTTTTTACCTATACGTATAAAGCTGTTTATGCTGGAGAGGTTCATTTTTCAGAGCTTAGTTTAGAAGGAAAGCGCTCAACGGGCGGTGTGGTTGTGCGTCTTGATGATAGCTTAGATATCGTAGATATAAAACATGCAAAAGAAAAGCTTACAGCTCTTACAAAAACAGCAACACTCACCAAACAAAGTATCGCCAATGCTAGGAGCATCGTCTCTTTTAAAGAGGAGAGTTTTGCACGTATGAAAGATTTGAAAACAAAGTCTAACATCGAAAAAGAAAATGAGCACATCGCTCTTTTAAATGCTAAAAATCAACTGGTGAGTTTAGAGCAATCTTTAGAAAACACCTTGGTACAAATAGCTGACCTCTCATCTCACATCGCTCTTTTAAATGACAAAATAGAGAAAAAAAATATTCGTGTACCTCAAAATTTTTTGATTTATAAAATTTATTTGGGCAAAGGCGAGTATGCAACGCAAGGCGCACCTTTGGTAGAAGCTAGTGATGTTGCCCAAGGAAAGCTCACCATCTTTTTAGCCAAAGAAGATGTTGAACTGGCTCGTAAAGGGGTGGTTTACCTTGATGGGCAAAAAAGTGATGCTAAAGTTGATAAGATTTGGCAAGTTGTCGATACGCAAAATATTTCAGCGTATCGCTGTGAAATCCTCCTAAGCTCACCTGAGAGTTTTTCAATACTCAAAAAGATAGAATTTAAGGAAAAGTGATGCAAAAAACAACGTGTCCACTGGATTGTTTTGATGGATGTTCTATCCTTGTGAACGAAGATGGCTCCCTAAAAGGCGACAAGGCTCATCCCATTACACAAGGGTATTTGTGTCATCATCTTAACCATTACGCTTCGTGGGAACGCATTGAAAAGCCTCGTTTTCATGGTCAAGAGATTTCTATGGAAGAAGCCTTAAACATTTTGGTTGAGCAGTTTAAATCTTATGAACCCTCACGAACACTTTTGTTCAAAGGCAGTGGCAATTTAGGCGTGATGCAAAGTGTAACAAAACGTTTTTTTGCACAGCACAATGCCGTGATAGCCTCAGGCTCACTGTGTGATGAAGCAGGTGATGCGGGAATCGTGGAGGGCAGGGGAGCCAATCTAGCACTTTCACCTTTACATGTAAAAGATGCAGACGTGGTGATTTTGTGGGGAAGAAATCCAAGCGTGACCAACTCTCACATGTTACCAGCTTTAAAGGGGAAAACGCTCATCGTCATTGACCCTGTAAAAACCGATAGTGCCAAAAAAGCAGATGTCCATTTACAAATCAAGCCAGCAGGGGATTTGTATTTAGCGCTTTTACTCAGCCGCATTGTGCATATGGAAGGATTGGAAGATGAAGCGTTTATCAAAAATTATACGGCAAATCACCCCTTTTTCTTAAAGCTTATCTGCGGTACGCCGATGAAGTCACTCATCGATAAAACGGGACTTAGCTTGGATGATTTAGCGTTGGTGCTTTCTTTGATTAAAGGGAAAAAGGTTTCCATTTTAGTGGGCATTGGTGTTCAAAAATATGGCTTTGGGCACAGTGTCTTACGTGCCATTGATGCATTTGCGGCGATGCTTGGACTGTTTGGAAAAGAGGGATGTGGGGTTGGGTATCTTTCCAACAGTGGTTTTGGTTTTAGCACACCGTTTAAAGTTAAAGCAAAGACAGAAAAGCTTCCAACCTGTGATTTTTCAAAATACGATTTGGTTTTCATCCAAGGAGCAAATCCTCTTTCTCAAATGCCCTCAACGCCAAGTGTTGAAGCTAATCTTGAAAAAGCTTCGTGTGTAGTTTACTTTGGGCTTCACGAAAATGAAACGTCCAAGCGTGCCCATCTTGTTCTCCCTTCTTTAAGCTTTTTAGAAAAAGAAGACGTGAAATTAAGCTATGGACATGAATTTATTGGGCGTATGCCAAAGTGCCAAAACAATGCCAATGGCATCAGCGAATACGCGCTCACTCAGTACCTTTTAAAGGCTTTTGGGTATGAGTGTTTAGAAGAAGAAAGAACACTTTTAGAAGCTGTCATCGCCTCGCATTGTGCTGAAAAAGAGGGATGGCTTATCTCTAAGACGTATGAGAGTATTCCGTATGCGAATGGAT
>CAYTVI010000028.1:22367-24663 GCA_964441765.1 uncultured Sulfurospirillum sp. | reverse complement strand
AAAATCGTTACATGTAACGTACATGACCCATTGATGCATGTGATAGAAGCACAGTATGGTATTTTAGGAGATGGTACAACGTGCGTGATAGAGATGGCACGTGCTTCAGGACTTCCACTCGTGCCTAAAGAAAAACGCAATCCGCTTTTGACCACGACGTTTGGGGTGGGAGAACTTATCAAAGAAGCTTTATTTAAAGGGTGTCGCCACTTTATCGTAGGCATTGGAGGCAGTGCCACCAACGATGCGGGGATGGGAATGCTTCAAGCTTTAGGATTTTCTTTTTTAGATAAAGAGGGTAACGAAGTAGGATTCGGAGGAGGCGCATTGGGGGATGTCGTGCGCATCGATACGTCTAAAGCGCTTAGTGTTTTGCGTGAATGTACCTTTACTATTGCCTGCGATGTGGATAACCCGATGTACGGGGAACGAGGAGCTGCGCATATCTATAGCCGTCAAAAAGGAGCCAGCGAAGCTGATGTGCTTTTGCTTGATGCGCATGTCAAACATTTTGCCGAAGTCATTGAAAAAGAGTTGGGTAAAAACGTCGCACACATAAAGGGCTCAGGTGCTGCGGGTGCGCTTGGAGGAGGCTTTTTAGCTTTTTTAAATGCAACACTTTGTTCGGGCATCGACATCGTTTTAGACGCAATAGACTTTGATACAAAAGTAAAAGAGGTTGATTTTGTCATCACAGGAGAAGGCAAAATCGACGCACAATCTTTGATGGGAAAAGTCATCAGTGGTATTGCCAAGCGCTGCGTAAAAGCCCATGTTCCTCTTATCGCTCTTGCAGGTAGCGTTGAAGAAGATGCTTTTGCTTCGCATGAGAGTGGGGTAAGCGCTCTTTTTTCCATTCTTCATGCACCGATGAGTTTAGAAGAAGCAATGTGTAAAAAAACAACGCTTGGGCAAGTAGAGCAAAGTGCGGGAGAAATTTTTAGAGTGATAAAAGTAGCTAGAAAATGAAACACGCTGAACTCGTTTTGATTGCTAAATATTTGAAGCAATTTAAAAAAATCTCCTCCATCTCACGGGCGGATGACAATGTGTTAAAGCTCTATTTTGAGCGAGGTTTGCCTTTGTTTGTGGATTTGAGTCGTAATGATTCGTATATGTTTCAAAAAGAGGATTTTAAGCGCTCAAAACTTTACAATGCTCCTTTTGATGTCTTGCTCGCCAAACGCTTTGCCAACAGTGCATTAGAGCGTGTGGAAGTGGAAGAGGGAAATCGTATCTTGCGGTTACATGTAAAAGCCAGTTCGAGTTATAAAGCGTTGTTTACGACCTTGCAACTCGAATTTACGGGGCGCAATACCAATGCTATCATTTTAGATGAAGAGGGCGTGGTGTTGGAGGCTCTGCGGCATATTGATGCGAGTGTGAGTTTTAGGAGTGTAAAGGTGGGTGAGCCACTGCTTGGTTTGCCTTCTCGTGAGCTCAAAGAGAAGCCTTTTGTGTTAGAAGGGCAGATAGAAGAGTACTTACAAGAGGCGTATACAAAACGCTTGCACACACGACTGTCTCAAACAAAAGTGCAAAAAAGAGCACTCTTAGAAAAAAAGATAGAAAAAATCATCTATCACATCGATACGTTGGAAAATGAAGCAGAACTTTATGTGCAAAGTGATGTTGCCAACCATCATGGCACACTTGTGTTGGCAAATCTTCATCACATTAAAGGCTATCAAGAGAGTGTGAAGTTAATGGATTTTGAGGGCAAAGAAGTGGAAATTCCTTTGCCAAAAGAAGCCCAAAGTCCTCAAATGGCAGCCAATATGCTCTTTAAAAAGTCCAAAAAATTACGCCAAAAAGCGCTCTCTGTGCACCGTCAAAAAGAGAATTTGGAAGAAAAAAAGCTCTTCTTAGAGCGTTTGAATGCGATGGTAGAGAGTGCGGTGGATGAAGAAGAGATCAACATTTTGCTCCCAAAACAACGCCAAAGTAAGCAAAAAAGTGAAGAGAGTTTGTACTATGAGACGTTTTTTGTCGAGGGGTACAAAATCATGATAGGCAAAAATGAAAAAGGCAATATTGCCCTTTTAAAAGAGGCACGCAAGAGTGATATGTGGTTACATGTAAAAGACCTTCCTTCTTCTCATGTGATTATCCGTACCGAAAAACAAAATGTCCCTGAAGCGGTTTTACTCTTTGCCGCAAAACTATGTGTGCATCTAAGCGTGACTTCAAAAGGTGGCTATTTGGTCGATTATACCCAACGAAAAAACGTCAAACCCTTTGATGGAGCAAATGTTGCTTATGAAGTGTATCAGACGTTGAAAATTTACAAAGAGTA
>CAYTVI010000028.1:20064-22267 GCA_964441765.1 uncultured Sulfurospirillum sp. | reverse complement strand
GGAGCAAATGTTGCTTATGAAGTGTATCAGACGTTGAAAATTTACAAAGAGTAGGATTTATTTTAAATTACATGTAAAACTCAAGGAGGTTTGTACTATGCCAGTAGGTCCCATTGGAAGTGTAATTTACGCCAATCAAATGATTCCCGTACAAGCCTCTAAACAGACCGAAGTTCAAAATGCCCTTCAGATGCAAAGTGCGGTAGCAGCTGCCTTGCAAAGTGAAAAAGAAGATGAAGTGCAAGAGGTTCGTCCTGCTGAGGAAACCTATAAGATTGACCCTGAAAAAGAGCATGAACGCCAAAAAAATGAAGAAGAACAAGGGGCGACGGCTGAAGAGTACAAACGTGATGGCAAAGAGCACGATGAAGAAGATACCCCTTTACATGTAGGACTTTTGGATATTAAAGCTTAGCTTTGATATTATTTTCAAAAAACGAAAGAGTGCTTAATATGGACTTCAAGTCAATTTACGAATCAAATAAACAACGCGTGCTTACAGGCATTTTAATGGTAGCATTTGCAACCTTTTTTGCCATACTAGACAATGCTTTTATCACATGGCTTATTTTAGGGGTTATTTACCTTTTTGCGTTTCACGAAGCGATGAAGCTTTTTGGCGTGGAAGATAACAAGCTTTATGTGTACGCACTGATTCTTTGGTTGGTCGCATTTGTCTATCCGAGTCCAAGTGATTTGATTTATTTAGCACTCATCGTGCTTTTAGGCGTGATGGCATACACCAAAAATGTTGATTATAAGCAACTCATTCCTTTCTTTTACCCTTCCATCTCCATGCTTTTTATGTATGCACTCTACCATGATTTTGGGATGAAAGTCTTTATCTGGCTTGTCGTGGTGGTTGCACTCACCGATACGGGAGCTTATTTTGTGGGTAAAAGTATCGGCAAAACACCGTTTTCACCCACCTCGCCCAATAAAACCTTAGAGGGCGTTTTAGGCGGTATCCTTATCGCCAGTGTGGCAGGTGCGTTTATGGGTGCGTTTTTTGTTCCCTTCTTTTTAGCGCTTTTGATTTCTGTGGGAACTTCTGTGGCGTCTGTGTTTGGTGATTTGTTTGAGAGTTTGCTCAAACGTGAAGCTGGGTTAAAAGACAGCGGAAATCTTTTCCCAGGACACGGGGGAATGCTCGATAGACTCGATGGTTATCTATTTGGTGTTGTGGTCATGGTGATACTCCTTCGAGGGTTTGCGTAAGTGGTACTCTTAGGTTCTACGGGTTCTATCGGGGTCAATGCGCTTGTCATCGCAAAGCGATTTGGGCTTGCGGTTGAAGCGTTGTGTGCGGGGAAAAACATCACTCTTTTAAATGAACAAATTGAAGCATTTCTACCCAAATATGTGGCGATTTCCGATGCTAATGACGTTTTACATGTAAAGCACGATAGGGTTTTTGTAGGAGAAGAGGGCATTGTGGAGATGCTTTCACTTTGCCAAAGCGAGATGGTCGTCAACGCACTTGTTGGCTTTGTCGGACTGCGCCCTAGCATTGAGAGCCTTCGTTTAGGCAAGCGTTTAGCGCTTGCTAACAAAGAGTCCTTAGTCGTCGCAGGACATTTGCTCGATACCTCAAAAATCACTCCTATTGACAGTGAGCATTTTGGTTTGTGGTACCTTTTAAACGGGCGACCCATTTCTCGCATGACAATTACGGCAAGTGGTGGGGCGTTTCGCGATACGCCGCTGGATAAAATCGCTTCTATGAGCCCAAATGAAGCGCTCAAACATCCTAACTGGAGCATGGGTTCTAAAATCACTATCGACAGCGCTACGATGACCAATAAACTGTTTGAGCTTTTAGAGGCGAAGTGGCTTTTTGGATGCGATAATTTGGATGCCATTATTGAGCCAAAGTCGATTATTCACGCGTTTGTGGATTTTGTAGATGGAAGCATGACCGCGCATTTAGCCAATGCCGATATGAAACTGCCTATTGCCTATGCTTTATTAGGCAAAGTAGAAGAGGCTATTTTACCCTCTGTCAATTTACATCACATCGGAGGCTTTTCATTTCAAAGCATTTGTGAAAAACGCTACCCCATTTGGGAAATCAAAGACGATGTGCTTAAAAACCCAACACGGGGTGTGGTGATAAATGCAGCAAATGAAATAGCACAAGCACACTTTTTTAACGGTAAAATAAATATTTTAGAATTGGCAGAACTGACAAAAAAAGCCTATC
>CAYTVI010000028.1:1533-19964 GCA_964441765.1 uncultured Sulfurospirillum sp. | reverse complement strand
CTTGATCCCAATGTCGCGCTATTTACCGCAGGTCTTGGAACGCTGATTTTTCAGCTTGTTACCCGTAAGGCTGTTCCTCCTGTGTTTTTGGCCTCATCGTTTGCGTTTATCGCACCGATTATTTATGGCGTCAAAACATGGGGTATCGCGGGTACCATGAGTGGGCTTGTGGCGGCGGGTCTTTTTTATGTGGTCTTAAGCATCTTAATTCACCTTCGTGGAAGTGGATTTATCCATAGACTTTTACCGCCTGTGGTTACAGGACCTGTGATTATGACCATTGGTTTGATTCTCTCTCCCGTGGCTGTGCATATGGCGATGGGTAAAACGGGCGATGGTGCTATTGTATTAGTGCCTTTTGGACCAGCGATTACTATTTCACTCTCTGCTCTTGTTGTGACGATGATAGTTACTTTGATGGGTAAGGGCGTTATGCGTTTGCTTCCTATCATTTGTGGGATTGCAGGTGGTTATATCGTAGCGCTTTTCTTTGGTGTTGTGAGTTTTGAAGCGGTTGCAAAAGCACCTTGGTTTGCAATCCCCTCCTTTACGACACCTGAATTTAATTTTGAAGCGATTTTATTTATTCTTCCGATAGCAATAGCCCCTGCGGTAGAGCATGTGGGTGATATGTTGGCGATTAGTAATGTCACCAAACGCGATTATTTGAAAGAGCCAGGGCTTAAAAGAACCCTTTTAGGGGATGGCTTGGCAACGAGTGCGGCTTCATTGCTCGGTGGGCCTCCTAATACAACCTATTCAGAAGTGACAGGGGCTGTGACCATTACCAAAGCGTTTAACCCTGCCATTATGACATGGGCGGCGATTTTTGCGATTGTTTTAGCGTTTGTTGGAAAGCTTGGTGGACTACTTGCTACGATTCCTGTACCGGTTATGGGTGGTATTTTATTGCTTTTATTTGGGATTATTGCTTCGATTGGGCTAGAAACACTCATTAAAGGTAAAGTCGATATGGCTGATCCTCGCAACATGATTATTGTCTCTATCATCTTGGTTTTTGCCATTGGTGGTATGACCTTTGATTTTGGTGGAACGAAGTTTAGCGGCATTGGTCTTGGTGCCATTGTGGGTATCTTTTTAAATCTTGTATTACCAAAAACTCGCCATTTTGATGGCTATTAAAAAGGAGAAAGAATGGAGTTTTTAGAGAAAATTGTCTCTACGCTCTCAGGCATTGTGTGGGGTCCACCGATGCTTATTTTACTCGTGGGTACGGGTATTTACCTCACGATTATTCTTAAAGGGATGCAGTTTTGGGCTCTGCCTCATGCACTCAAACTTATTTTTCACAAAGAACCCGATGGTAAAGGTGAAATTAGCCATTTTGCGGCACTCATGACAGCCCTTGCGGCAACGGTAGGAATTGGAAATATCGTTGGTGTTGCAACAGCAATTACGTTGGGCGGTCCAGGAGCGGTCTTTTGGATGTGGATGACAGGACTTGTGGGTATGGCAACGAAATACTCCGAAGCCGTACTGGCTGTTAAATATCGCCAAGCAGGACATCATGGCTATAAGGGTGGACCAATGTACTACCTCACTTATGGACTCAATATGCCAAAGTTGGGTATGGCATTTGCTATCTTTACGGCTCTTGCGGCGTTTGGTATTGGCAATATGACGCAAGCCAATGCGGTAGCACAAATTTTAAATACCCAAATGTCTATTCCTACATGGGTAACAGGCTTGGTTCTTTTAACCCTGACAGCCTTGGTGATTTTAGGCGGTATTAAATCGATAGGTCGTTTTACTTCCTTTTTAGTTCCTTTTATGATTTTAGTCTATGTGGCTGTTGCACTGATTATCTTGGCAATGAATGTAGACAAAATCGGCGGAGCCTTTGGGCTTATTTTTGGACATGCCTTTAGTCCTGCTGCTGCAGGGGGTGGTTTTGCAGGGGCAACGATAGCTGCAGCCATTCGTTACGGTGTGGCGCGTGGTGTTTTTTCTAACGAATCAGGACTTGGTTCTGCGCCTATTGCCGCCGCTGCTGCTAAAACGAATGACCCTGTACGTCAAGCGCTTGTGAGTATGACACAGACGTTTATTGACACCTTGGTGGTGTGTACGATGACCGCACTTATTATTCTTATCTCTCCTTTTTGGAAAGAAGGCGTGAGTGCAGGAACACTAACGATGCAAAGCTTTGGGCTTCATTTAGGCTCTTTTGGTGTACTTGTTGTCGTGATTTCAACCGCCCTTTTTGCCTATTCAACCATCCTTGGTTGGAGTTATTATGGCGAAAAAGCGTTTGAGTATATTTTTGGTGAGAAAAGAGTAAGACTGTATCGTGTCATTTTCATCGCTTTTGTGATGGTGGGTGCTATGATGAAACTCTCGTTTGTATGGGATTTTTCAGATTTGATGAACGGTATGATGGCGATTCCTAACTTGATTGCTCTTTTGTTGCTCTCTAAAGTGATAAAATCTGAAACCAATCGCTATTTTGATGTGCTCAAAAAATAGGGGAAAATGTGTTTCGATTGACGTTTGCGATAGCCGCTATTGTTGTTCTATCTTTAATTAATTTCTACAGCTACAGGCGCTTTTTAAAGCGCTTGGAGCTTTTTTCAAACGTTCAAAAACCACTTGCTTGGAGTATGGTACTTATCACATTATGTGAGATTTTTTACTTTTTAGTGCTTCGTTTGGATTCGCTTGACCCTAAGCTGTATGCGCTCTTCTCAAGTTTGATAGGTGTTTCCTTTATGCTTTTTTGTGTCGCCCTTATCTACGATTTGGCGCATATTCCTTATGCTAAAATTCCACACGACCACTCCCGTCGTTTGTTTGTAAAGATGGTTTTGGATGTGAGTATGCTCATCCTTGCCCTTTCGTATATAACCAAAGGGTTTTTCAATGGGATGCAGTCTCCGCGCATTAAAGAAGTAGATATTTTGATACAAGGACTTAGCCAAGAACTAAGCATTGTGCAGATTACCGATGTGCATATTGGCAAGACCTTAGGAAAAGAGTTTATGGACGATATTGTGCGAGAAGTCAATCGTTTGAATCCTGATATTGTGGTGATAACGGGTGATTTGGTGGATATGCCTGTAGAACAAATAGGCGATAAACTGGATGCGTTAAGAGATATTCAAAGTTCAGCTGGGGTCTATTTTGTTCCTGGAAATCATGAATATTTTTACGGGGTCAATCAGATTATGGCGTATTTGGAGTTTTTAGGGGTACATGTTTTAGATAACCGCAGTGTGAATATTGGAGGGGTGCTAAATCTTGCAGGTGTGACCGATATGATGGGTAAACGCTTTGATTTTTTACCGCCAGATTTACAAAAAGCACTTTTACATGTAAAGCCAGAATTACCAACCGTCTTACTCTCCCATCAACCCAAAATTGTTAAAGAGATGAAAAATGAAAAGGTTGATTTAATCCTCTCAGGGCATACCCATGGTGGGCAAATTTTTCCATTTGGACTGCTTGTCTTACTTGACCAGCCTTATTTGAGTGGGCTTTACCAACACAGTGCTCAAACGCAAGTCTTTGTGAGCAACGGTGCGGGTTATTGGGGACCAGCAGTTCGCGTGATGGCTCCTAGTGAAATTGTAAAAATAAATTTGAAAGTGAAGTAATAATGTTAAAACGCCTTTTAATTGTAGTCAGTTTGTTAGTTTTTATCAATGGATGCAGTGTCAAGCAAGAAACGCTTAACACCAAACCTGAAAAGTTAGAGCAGTTAACACAAGATTTAGTCGCCCTTGGAAAAGAGGTTGATCCTAAAGAGGCGAAAGCATTTGCAAAAGAGTCACTTTTCTATTCTCGTGAATTAGCAGGCAAGTATAAACTTATGGCACCTGCCAATTTTCACAACCTCTTAATTAACATGGGGTATCGTGAACGAGGGCTGTGTTATCAGTGGAGTGAAGATATGATGGAGCATTTGAAAAAGCAAAAATTTAAAAGTTTTGATTTACGTTGGGGTGTAGCTTTTAAGGGCGAGCCTATGGAGCACAACTCTGTTGTGGTTGTGGCAAAAGGGGGCTCTTTTGAAAGCGGATTACTGATTGATCCATGGCGTGATTCAGGAGAGTTATATTGGGGAAAGATGCACGATGATTTTGTCTTTAAATGGGTTGAAGATAAACAACGAAGCGTCTATCTAGGAACGATTAGCGCTAAATAGGTAGTTTTTTACAAATCACACGTATGACGCTAGCTCGTCCTACGTGCTTTTCGCCTTCATTCAAAATAACGATTTCTTGTGCTAATTTAAGAATGGTGCAGGGAAGAAATTTGAGGGTATCTGAAATATCATTAAGACTATAAAGTAAATCAAGCTCTTTAGGTCCCCCGCTGTGAAAACTTTTTTGGCTTTCACTAAAGAGCTCTGCGATAAAAATCCCTCCAACTTTTAATGCTTCCAATGCTTTGGTAAAAAGAAGAGGTTGTTCTTTTTTGGGCACATGCAAATAGGTGCAAACAACAGCACCATAACAAGGAGTGGGTTCCCAGTATTCAAGCAAAGTGTGGCGAACTTTAATGTGTACGTAGTGTGCTTTAGCGCTTTTTCGCAATGTCAATAAAGCAATATCTGAAGCATCAAGCGCTTCGACTTCAAGACCTTTGTCTGCTAAAAAAATAGCATTGCGCCCCTCACCCTCGCCTAAGCACATGATACGCTCGCAGGGCAGTAAAAGCTCTAAATGCTCTTTAATAAAGTGGTTGGGTTCTTCTCCATAGAGAAATTTTTCTTCCCCAAATTTAGCATTCCACAGTGCTTGCATCTGTTTCCTTCATTTGCATTGACTCCATTGTAACACAATTTAAATCAATGAAATTGATTTTAACACCTGCTAGAATGTAAAAAAAGAAGAAGGAGTGCAAAAATGAAATACCCAGAATTTTTTGAGCGTGTTGAGTCGATTACGTTAAAAGACCCCTTGGCAGAATTTTTAGGTGCTTTTGAAGAAGGTGTTATACGTTTTAATTATCTTGATGCGGTTAAGAGTGCAGGGCACAGTTGTCCAACCATCGCAGGAGCGTACCTAATGGCAAGAGAGGGCTTAAAAGCTTTATACAAAGATGAGATGCCTGTACGAGGAGAGGTAAAAGTTTTTATGAAAGAGGGAATGGATGAGGGCACCACGGGAGTGATGGCTAATGTTTTTTCGCTGATTACAGGAGCGACGACCACTACAGGGTTTAAAGGCTTAAAGGGGCATTTTGATAGACGAAATTTGCTCTTTTTTAATGAAGCGATACCTTTACATGTAAAGATGCAACGCGTGGATAATCTGCACAGTATTGAAATGGCGTACGACCCAAGTGCTATTGTGGCTGATGCACGCATGAATGCGCTTATGCCAAAACTTTTTAGTGACGCAACTTTGGAAGAACGTCTGCTCTTTGGAGCGTTATGGCAAGAGAGGGTGCGAAATATTTTAGAAAATTGTGATAAAGTATTGCTCTTAAAATAAATTTCCCTCGGAGTGAGTTTTGGCAATTTTGAAGAAGAAAAATCTTACAAAATGGATTGTTTTTCTGCCAGCATTTGCTGTATTTTTGACCTTTTGTATTTTTCTTCTTATCATGGTAAGCTCTGAAAAAGCAGACTACGATAAAGCAGTGGATTTCGCACGAAAAGAGTATGTTAAAAACTCCAAAGCCCAAGCCAAAGAGCGTATTGATAAATTGGTTGAGTATATCAATGTGAATGAGCAATTTTTAATTCGTGAAGCCAAAGAAGAGATAAAAAATATTGTGACATTAGGGCAAAAGGTCATTTTAGACACCTATAAAGAAAATCCTAAACTCTCCCGTGAACTTCTTTTAGAAAAACTACGCACCAAACTACGCGATACCCGCTTTTTTTCTGATTTGAGCGGGTATTATTTTATTTACGACCTCAATGGTACAAATATCATGCACGGTGCCAACAAAGCTCTTGAGGGGCTTGATTTGATGGATGTTCAAGATGGGGATGGTAAGTACATTACCAAAGATATTTTACTGCTTTTGGCGCAAAATGACGGTGCTTATTATGATTGGACATGGAAAAATCCTGACGAAAAAGAGTATCGTAAAAAAATCGGCTATATGGCACTGGTTAAACCATTAAATCTTTTTATTGGAAGTGCCCGCTATGAAGATGAGATTTTAACAAAAATCAAAAAAGAGACACAAAAGCTTCTGCTCAACACGCATTATGGAGAACATGGGTATATCTTCGCGTATGATTATGCTGGGTATACCATCTCGCATGGAGACGCATCGTTAATAGGCAAAAATCGTTTTGATGTGGTGACCAATGGACAACATATCATCAAAGATATCGTGGAGGGTGGAAGAAGTAACCCAGAGGGCTTTTTTATGAGCTATATGGCTTCGTATCATCCTGATGCAAAAGACCGCAATAAAGTCTCTTTTATCCGTCCTATTCCCCAATTTGAGTGGGTGATAGGTACGGGAGCCTATCTCAATGAAGAAAATGAAGCATTGATTGAGCATGAAGTGATGCTAAAACAACGTATGCAAGAGACCATCGCCAATATGTTTGTTGTCTCTTTAATCATTATTATCATTGTGATGAGCATCATGCTGTTTATTTCACGCAAAATTCATTCGATGATCAGTCGGTATGAGAACCATTTACTCTTGAGCAATAAGCAGATTAAAGAGCAAAAAATGGTTTTTGAAACCCTTTATCAAAAGTCAGCCGATGGTGTGTGGCTTTTAAAAGAGGGTTCTTTTGTGGATTGTAATGAAGCCATTGTGAAGATGTTTAAAGCAGAAGATAAAAGCCAACTTGTCGGCATTTCGCCCGCCGATATTTCACCTGAGTTTCAACCTGATGGTGAAAGTTCGTATGAAAAATCATTGTGGATGAACAAATTAGCCCTTGACAATGGTGTGCATAAGTTTGAATGGCGAGCACGCGCGATGGATGGAACACTTTTTTGGATCAGCGTGGTGATTACAACGATTTGGATGGAAAAAAATGTGATTCAGCATTGTTCTGTTCGTGATATTACGATGCGAAAAGAGCTTGAAGAAGAGAATAAAAAGCAAAAGCGCCTCTTAATGCACCAAGTTGAACACGATACCCTTACCGGACTTCCCAATCGCAATCTTTTGCAAGACAGACTTGCCCAAGCGATTAAAAAAGCCAGTCGTGATGAAAAAGTATTGGGTATTATTTTTGTGGATATTGATAAATTTAAGAGTATCAATGACTCCTTGGGACATGATGCGGGGGATGTTTTATTAAAAACCATTGCAAGCCGTATGCAAAACAGTGTGAGGGAAACCGATACGGTCGCGCGTATGAGTGGGGATGAGTTTATCGTATTGCTTGATGGGTGTAAAGATATCAGCGATATTTTTATTGCGATTAAAAAGCTAGTTTCTTCATTCCAAACCCCTTTAACCTTAGGCAACGAGAGCTTTAAAGTCACGATGAGTATGGGTGTCAGTGTTTACCCCAATGATGGTGAGAGTGCGAGTATGCTCCTTAAAAACGCTGATATCGCGATGTATAAAGCAAAGATGGAAGGGCGTAATCGCTATAAGTTTTTTGACCAAGAGATGAATCAAGAGACCAATGAGCACTTAGAAATTGAAAAAAGTCTTTATAAAGCCCTCGCCAATGAAGAATTTGAGCTCTACTATCAGCCACAACTCAACCTTCAAACGGAAACGATTGTAGGCGTTGAAGCATTGATTCGATGGAATCATCCAACACGAGGGCTTATGGCACCTTCGTATTTTATTCATATTGCCGAAGAGAGTGAACTTATTCTTGAGATAGGAAATTGGGTGCTCAAAGAGGGAATGCGCCAGATGAAAGCATGGCAAGATGCGGGGTTAAATGCGGGTAAATTGGCGATTAATTTTGCAGGCAAACAGTTAGATTCGCCTAAGCTTATCTCCACGGTCATTTCAACACTCAAAGAGACAGGTTGTAAAGCCAGTTGGGTGGAAATGGAAATTGTGGAGCGCTTCATTATGAAAGACAGCACCAAGTCCATTGCGCTTTTAAAACGCATTCGAGAGTTAGGGGTAGATATCTCCATTGATGATTTTGGTACAGGACATTCATCGTTGGCTTATTTAAAACATTTGCCGATTACAAAGCTCAAAATTGACCAAAGTTTTGTTCAAAACTTAGAGCAGAGTCGTGAAGACAGAGCGATTGCCCGTACCATCATCGAATTAGGACGTGGTCTGGGGTTAAAAGTTTTAGCCGAGGGCGTTGAAACGGATGCTCAACGTGATTTTATCTACAGCAGTGGCTGTGAATTGATGCAAGGATACCTCTTTAGTAAGCCATTAAATGCGCAAGAGATGGAAACTTTACTCAAAAATCAAAACCAAATGCTATAATCTCACCAGAAATTACACAGGATTAAGAGGCAATGGAGCGCAGAAAATTTTTAGCGTTGATGGGTGTGAGTGTTATGGGAAGTGTTGCGTGTGCTAAAGAAGAGTCCACGGTTGATATTTGGGTAAAAGAAGAGCATAGACCCCTTTTAGATTCTACATGTAAAAAACTAGAATCTTTAGAAAATATCGTAGGTCATGGTAAATTTAATCTTCTCTCTTTTGACGAAGCGCTCAAAATCGCTAAAAATCATCCTAAAATGTTGGCATTCACCCCTGCGGAAATTGCGTATATGGAAGAGGTATTTTATACCGACCCCAAAGCCTATGGCTTTTACGGCAAACGTACGATTGATAGCATTACAGATGTGATTTTAGAAAAAAATGTGATTAAAGTACACGGAACAGGGCATTATCTTTTTAAAGGTCAATCGCACGACGCTCTTTTGCGCATCGTAAAAGATGTCGGAAGTTCAGTTGTTCTTACCTCAGGTATTCGTAGTGTGATGAAACAGATGAGTTTACATCTCAATAAAATCAAAAATGAAAATGGCAATATCACGACAGCATCACGTTCTTTAGTCCCACCTGCGTATTCGTACCATTCGATTGGTGATTTTGATGTGGGCAAACGAGGATGGGGGCATGAAAACTTTACGGCTAATTTTGCGCGCACACAAGAGTTTTGGAGCCTTCAAAAACTACCTTATATTTCGATGCGTTATACGGTTGGAAATGCGGATGGTGTGAGATTTGAGCCATGGCATGTGCAAATTGTTTAAAAAGATATCGGCGTGATTTTAAGCATAGAAAGCAGTTGTGACGATAGTTCTATTGCGATTACGCGCATCGATGATGGTGCTTTAGTTTTTCATAAAAAAATATCCCAAGACGCAGAACATGCACGCTATGGTGGTGTCGTCCCAGAACTTGCCGCACGTTTGCATGCCGTAACCCTCCCTAAAATTTTAGCCGAAGCCAAACCTTATTTTAAAGAGCTAAAAGCCATTGCTGTGACCAATGAGCCAGGACTTTCTGTTACGTTGGTGGAAGGGGTGATGATGGCAAAAGCTTTGAGTATTGCTCTTGGCTTGCCACTTTTGGGCATCAACCATCTTAAAGGACATATCTATTCTCTTTTTATTGAAGAAGCAACACAGTTTCCTATGGATGTTTTACTGGTCTCTGGAGGACACACACAGCTTTTACATGTAAAGAGTTTGGAACATATAGAACTTCTTGCCACGACGATGGATGATAGCTTTGGTGAGAGCTTTGATAAGGTGGGTAAGATGTTAGGCCTTCCTTATCCAGCGGGCGCTATCATTGAGCGTTATGCGCGAAAAGGGGATGAGAAGCGTTTTGATTTTACGATTCCTTTGCGTGGTTCTAAAGAACTTGCGTTTAGTTATTCGGGACTTAAAAATCAAGTACGATTATGCATTGAAGCGCAAGAAAATTTAGATGAGCAAACCATATGCGATATTTGTGCTTCGTTTCAAAGAGTCGCTGTTGCGCATTTGATGCAAAAAATCAAAAAAGCCTATAAAGAACGAAACATTGAGCGTTTTGGTGTGGTAGGAGGTGCGAGTGCCAATCTTTATTTGCGTTCGCATCTTGAAGCTTTTTGTGCGTCAAAACACGCGACACTTCACACCGCTAAAATGGAGTTTTGTTCCGATAATGCGGCCATGATAGGGCGGTGCGCGGTGGAGTCCTATCAAAAAGGTTACTTTGTTGGACTGAACGAGCTTAGTATACGCAGTTCATCGAAAGATATTTTCTTTTAGAGGATGATAATCTCTTCTTCTAATATCACATTAAAGCGGTTCAAAACCTCTTTTTTAACTGCGTGAATAAGCTCCATTGCTTCTTCAAATGTACCGTCACCGTGATTGACTAAAAAATTAGCATGTTGCTCACTAAAACCCATGTTTCCAATACGCTTACCTTTAAACCCAACCTCTTCAATCAGCTTTCCTGCAAAATGCCCTAAAGGGTTTTTAAAACAGCTTCCAGCACTAGGCATTTGTGGTTGGTTGTCACGCATTTTTTTAAACATCGCAAGCAGATTTTCATCAAATCCTTTTTTACATGTAAAGGTAGCCTCATAAACAACGCCTTCGATATTTGCAAAACGGTAACCGTGTTCAATGGATTCTTTGGGTATCCAGCCTTTTTCGGTGCGAATGGCTATGAGATGGTTAAACACTTCCCACTCTTTAAGCCCTGCATTCATCGCCACCATACCACCAAGAGTTCCAGGGAGTTTTTGCATCAGCTCAAAGCCACGGAGGTCATGTTTTTTAGCAAATGAGAGTATTTTTCCACTAGGTGTTGCGCCACCTACATGTAAAACAGATTCTTCTAAACGAATAAAATCAAAACATTTATCAAGCATCGCCAGTTTTGGAGGATTTGGGCTGACCAAAAGGTTGTTTGCTCCGCCAATGATGGTGTGCTGAGGCGGTAGAGGAGAGAGCGTATCAAGAAGTAAAACATCAAGAATAGGGCCTATTTTGATGCTTGAAAAGCGTGAAAAATCAATAGAACGTGTCATTAAAAAACAAAAGTTGGGATCATTTCTATCATACGAATGGTAAATTCCATCATCATATTCATCATCCAAGGCATGGTGAAAATAGCTACTACAATAACGATAAGAATTTTTGGAACAAAGCTTAATGTCATTTCGTTGATTTGTGTCGTAGCTTGAAAGATACTAATCGCAAGACCTGCGATAAGACCCGCTAAGAGCATGGGCATAGAGAGATAAAGAGCTATTTTAAACGTTTCAACACCAAGACCTATAAGTTTTGCTTCCATCAACTGTTCCTTAATGCTTCATACTCTTTGGGAATGAGATACTCTTGTGCCTTAATACATTGGTCATAAAAGCCATGTTTATAGCCCAGTTCAAAAAGGGTGTCAATTGCTAAGTATTGTGTTTCATTCATCTCAATCGAATGCTCATTTGCATATAAGCCTAAATACGTTTTAAGGGTCGCTTGATCAACACGCACTAAATTGCGCTCAAGTAACATACGAGAAAGAAGACTTTGATGGGTGTGCGCGACATCAACCGCTTGAATCAGTGCTTTTTCACAAAGAATTGCTCGGTGCAATGGGATAGATCGACGCAAAGCCATACCACCTAGGGGCAAAGGAAGCTCTTCTTTGCAAAGCTCTTTCCAAATATCCCATAGCTCTCGCTCAACAACCAGTTCATCGCTGTACTCTAAAATGCTTTCATGGATGAGTACCCCCGCATCCACTTCTCCCTTTAAAACAGAAGCTTCAATCTCTAAAAAGTTTTTATAAACAATGCGTGCTTCTGGGTATGCTATCTTAAAAAGCATGGCATTGGTGGTGTGTGTTCCACTCAAAGCGACTTTAAAATTGCGCTTGAGTTTCGTCTCTTTGCGTTTGACAAGCTTAGGACCATACCCCTGTCCAAAACTTACCGCAGTGCGTAAAAGTGCATAGTCATTGCGAATCTTTGGATACAGAGCAAAGCTAATAGCGGTAATATCATAGGTGTTTTTAAGGGCTTCAAGATTGAGTGTTTCGATATCTAAAGCAAGGTTTTCAAAGGTTACGTCGTGAAGCGTTATCCAGCCAAATTTAATGGCATAGTACATGAAAATATCATCAGCATCGGGTGAATGAGCAACGGTCATGGTTTTCAAAAAAGTCCTTGAATAAAGTATTGAGATTATTTTAACATATTCCATATTGAAATATTTTGAACTCATTTTTCCAAAATGGATTACAATTGCTTCAAAGGGCTTTTTCAAGCTCAAAATGTTAAAATAATAACACTATGAAAAGAGGTAGTACCATGCAAATTGATGAGAACAAACGAAAAGCACTCGATTTAGCGATTAAACAGATAGATAAGGCATTTGGAAAAGGTGCACTTGTAAGGCTTGGAGATAAAGTTGTTGAACCAATTGCTTCGATTAGTACGGGTTCTCTTGGGCTTGATTTGGCTCTTGGTATTGGGGGGATTCCTCAAGGACGTATTATTGAGGTTTATGGACCGGAAAGTTCGGGTAAAACAACGCTTTCATTGCAAATTATTGCAGAAGCGCAAGCCAAGGGAAGTATTTGTGCGTTTGTAGACGCAGAGCATGCACTAGATGTTAAATACGCTGGAAATTTGGGTGTTGACATTGAAAACCTTTTGGTTTCACAACCTGATTTTGGCGAACAAGCACTTGATATTGTTGAGACACTCTCTCGCAGTGGCGCGGTTGACGTTATCGTTGTGGATTCGGTTGCCGCACTCACACCTAAAAGTGAAATTGAAGGCGATATGGGTGATTCTCATGTAGGGCTTCAAGCAAGGCTTATGAGTCAAGCTCTGAGAAAACTGACGGCTGTGGTACATAAGATGAACACCACGATTATTTTTATTAACCAAATTCGTATGAAAATTGGTACGATGGGATATGGAAGTCCGGAGACAACAACGGGTGGAAATGCCCTTAAATTTTATGCATCTGTGCGTATTGATGTTCGTAAAATTGCAACGTTAAAGCAAGGCGAAGAGCAGATTGGTAACAGAGTCAAAGCAAAAGTAATAAAAAACAAAGTTGCACCTCCATTTCGTCAAGCAGAGTTTGATATTATGTTTGGCGAAGGAATCTCTAAAGAGGGTGAGCTCGTTGATTATGGCGTGAAGCTCGATATTATTGATAAAAGTGGCGCTTGGTTTAGCTATAATGAGACAAAATTAGGACAAGGACGTGAAAACGTTAAAGCCTTTTTGAAAGAGAATAAAGAGTTAGCCTTAGAAATAGAAGATAAAATTAAACAAGCAATTGGTGGCAATGCAATGGTAATGGCATGTGGCGCTGATGACATAAAGGAAGATGAATGATTTATATCGAAGATATTGCCGCAGACGAAGTGTTGGACAGCAGGGGAAATCCTACCGTTAGAGCAAAAGTTGTATTAAGTGATGGAACCGTTGCCAGTGCTATTGTGCCAAGTGGTGCAAGTACAGGTAAACGCGAAGCATTGGAGCTTAGAGATGCAGATGGTCGCTATATGGGGAAAGGTGTTCTAAAAGCATGTGAAAATGTCAACACAGAAATTTCAGATGAGCTCATAGGTCTTAGCCCATTTAATCAAGCAACTTTAGATGATATGATGAAAAAGCTTGATGGAACAGAAAATTATGGACGCTTAGGTGCTAATGCGGTACTGGGTGTTTCTATGGCAATAGCTCGTGCGGCGGCGGCAAGTCTTAATATCCCCTTGTATCGTTATTTAGGTGGTGCAAATGCTATGACGCTACCTACACCTATGTTTAATATTATCAATGGTGGAAGCCATGCTAATAACAGCGTTGATTTTCAAGAATACATGATTATGCCACTTAATTTTGAAAATTTTTCAGAAGCACTTCGTGCATGTACAGAAGTGTATCATCAGCTTAAAAAAATTATTGGTGCGATGGGTGAGAGTACAGCTCTTGGTGATGAAGGCGGTTTTGCTCCAAATCTTAAAGACAATGAAGAGCCTATAAAAGTTATTATGGACGCGATTAGCAAAGCGGGTTACAAACCAGGTATTGATATTGCTATCGCACTTGATGTCGCAAGCAGTGAACTTGTGTGTGAAGGTGGCTATAAACTTGAATCAGAAAACAGAATCTTAACAAGCGCAGAACTTGTTGCGTATTACGAAAATCTCTGCTCAAAATACCCTATCGTTTCTATTGAAGATGGCTTAAGCGAAGATGACTGGGATGGATGGAAGCTTTTAACGGAGAAGTTAGGTAATAAAGTTCAATTGGTTGGAGATGATTTATTTGTAACCAATGAAAAAATCCTGAGCGAAGGTATCGCAAAAGGTATTGGTAATGCTATCTTGATTAAACCAAACCAAATTGGCTCAGTGACTGAGACGATGCGTACCGTTCGTTTGGCACAGCGCAATAATTATAAATGTGTCATGAGTCACCGAAGTGGTGAAAGTGAAGATGCTTTTATTGCTGATTTTGCAGTAGCTTTAAATACCGGTGAAATCAAAACAGGTGCAACCGCTAGAGGTGAGCGAACCGCAAAATACAATCGTCTTTTAGAGATAGAAAGAGAACTCGGACTTGGCGAATACATAGGAAATCAACTCTTTTGTAAATGAGTGAAGTTTTAGATGAATTTGAAGACGAAAGAGGAAGCTCAGGCTTCTTCTTTTATCTGAAAATTTTAGGGCTTGCTCTTATTGTTCTTCTCTTTGGTCTGTATATTGGAGATGTCCTTTTTGGAAAAAGCTCATTGGATGTCTTGCTTAATTTGCAAGAAGACAAAGATACGTTAATGGTAAAAATTCAAAGTCTTAAAGAAGAAAATGCTGTTTTGCAAAAAGAGTATTTTGAATTGCGTCAGCTAGATCCAGATCGTTAAGGAAAAAAAATGAACTATCGTGTTGGTTTGCTACTTTGTGGTATGTTCTCTTTTGCTTTGGCTCGTGAAAACCCTTTTGCCGTAGCGATGGATCCTGCTCAAGTGGGAAAAACCACACACATTAAAGAAGAAAGAGCTGAGTTTAACAGTACGAAAATAACACTCCCAAGCAGTGCGCGTATTTTAAAAAGTGCTTCCGTTACCTTTCAGAATATCGATGGTTCTATCAGTGAAGAGATTGTTGGGATTGAACAAGATATCGATTGGCATCATCCTCTCATTCTCAGCACTCAAAAACCGCAACGCTTACAAGAAACACCAACGAGCAATGAACAATCACCTTTAGTTAAAACTCCTGTGCAAACAACCAAAAAAGGTGAAGTTAAAAAAGAAGATAAACTAAGCATGACACCACAAGCAGATGTCGCTGTAAAAAGTTTTTCACGTGTTGTTTTAAGTGATGGTATAGAGTTGGAAATTGCTGATAATGGCGTTATGATTTATACCAAGGAGAAAAAAGTACGCGATTTTATTGTCTCAAATCCTTATAAAATCGTGGTTGATTTTTCAAAAGAAAAGAGCTCATTTGTTACAAAGCTTGCAGAGTTTTCCAAAGCCCCTTTTATTTCAGCAGCACTTGGGAACCATGAGGGATTTTATCGTATTGCTATCACGCTTGATGGGCACTATCGCTATGATATCAAATCTGTTGAAGGTGGCTATTTTATCTCTTTGAAGTAAAGGTCGAAGATTACATGTAAGGAAAAATCCTTACATGTAAAAGGTTAAAGCTCAAATTTTGGTGTTCGCTCTAATGGTCCAAGATAGTGTTGTCTAGGACGAGCAATTTTCATATCAGGCTGTTCTTTTAACTCAATCCATTGTGCAATCCATCCAGGTGTTCTTCCAATAACAAAAATAACCGCAAACATCTCTTTAGGAATTTTAAGCGCTTGCAAAATAAGACCAGAATAAAAGTCAATGTTTGGATAGAGTTTTCGTTTGATAAAGTATTCATCGCTTAACGCAATTTCCTCAATTCTTTGCGCAACTGCCATCAATTCAGTGTCAATAGCAAGCTCACTGACCAATTGTTTTTGAAGGTTCTTCAAAATGGTTGCACGTGGGTCAAAGTTTTTGTAAACACGGTGTCCAAAGCCCATCAATCTAAATGAATCATCAGGGTCTTTCGCTTTAGCGATATATTTATCGACATTATCCACAGTGCCGATTAATTCTAACTGGCGAATTACTGATTCATTAGCTCCTCCGTGAGCTCTTCCCCACAGTGCTCCAATACCTGCAGAAATAGCCGCATAAGGGTGCGCATGAGTAGAAGCAACTACGCGAACTGCTGTGGTTGAAGCATTTTGCTCATGGTCTGCATGAAGAGTAAAAATCGTATCGAGTGCTTTGACTTCGATAGGTTTTAAGTCGATGTGGTGATGAGGGTAGCCTCTTAGCATGTATAAAAAGTTTTCTGTAAAGCCCTTATCTAAATCTGGATAGATAATCGGTAAGCCTTGTGAGTAGCGGTATGAAAACGCTGCAATGGTTGGAATCTTCGCGATAATACGATGTGCCATCTCTTTCACTTCTTCAGGAGAATCCATATCTAAGTGGTCAAAATAAAACGTCGAAAGGGCTGAAACTGCTGAAGAAAGAATTGCCATAGGATGCGCATTATCAGGAAAGGCATCAAAGAGTTTACGCATACTCTCATGAATAAATGAGCGTTTTTTAAGCTCAAGCAAGAAGCTTTTATACTCATCTTTTGTAGGAAGTTCTTTGTGTAAAAGTAAAAAAGCCGTGTCTAAAAAGGACTTTTTTGTTGCAAGATAGGCAATATCGTAGCCTCGATACATCAATTTACCGATGTCTCCATCAATGTAGGTGATACGTGAGCGACAACTTGCGGTTGATGTAAATCCACGATCAAGCGTAAACATACCCATATTGCCATATAAAGCAGAAATATCGATAACATCAGGCCCAACGGTTGACTTTAAAATGGGAAATTCATACTCTTTTCCATCGCGATTGTTAATGATCGTAACACTTTCTTTACTCATACCAATCCTTTCACAACATAATAATTTTTTATTATAGCCAATTTTATTTTTCAAATTGTCTTAAATTGTAGAAAGTGTTGCATTAGGAAGAAGAATTATTAAAAAGTTAGTTTGAAAGTTTTAGTTTTTATTACGTAAAGCGTAACCCACAAAGTGTGTGTGAGTTACGTATGGCATTCTTTTGCGATTTCATAGCCTAGATTGCGAATCATCTCCAAATCTTCTACCGGCGCTTGTCCTTTTGTTGTCAGATAATCACCAATCACAATGGCATCAGCACCCGCAGCAAAGATATCGCATTGTCTATTTTTAAAGGTAATTTCGCGCCCACCTGCGACCATGAGCATGGTTTGAGGAAGTGCGGCTCTTACCTCTTTAATAATTTCTAGAGCTTCTTCTTCACTCAAAGGTTCTGCTTTTAGAGGAAGAGAAGGATTGTGGTGGTAAAAATTAAGTGGCATGGTTGCGGGGGAGAGCTCTTTTATGCTTTGGATAAATGAAGCTCTATCTTCCTTGCTTTCTCCTAAACCAAAAATGCCACCACTGCACAAATGAAGCCCTGATTCTTTTACATGTAAACAGGTCTGATAGCGCTCCTCCCAAGAATGGGTGGTGCAGATTTTCGCGTAATGGTTTTTAGAGCTTTCTAAATTGTGATTGTACGAATTGACACCTGCTTCTTTAAGTGCTTTTAACTGTTCTAACGTCGCAAGACCATTGCATGCAATGAGATGAATATGAGGCAATGCCGCACGTACGGCACGAGCCGCATCACAGACATAGGCTAGTTTTTTATCATCAAGTCCAAGACCTGAGGTCACCAAGCAAAACCCTAAAGCACCATAGTTTGATGCATTTTTCGCTTCTAATACAATTTGTTCAATCGGCTTATATTTATAACGTGTAATATCAGCATGGTGTTTCGCACTTTGGGTACAAAATCCACAATCCTCCGCACAACTCCCGCTTGAAATATTACAAATGGAACACAAAAAAACAGATTTATTCATCACGCTTCCTCTTTAAATTTACACTTAATACACTCATAAACCTCTTTTTTACGAAGTTCACGTTTAGACATGATGTAGTTACATTCAGGACATTTTTTAGATGTTGGTTGGTGGTTGGAAACAAAATTGCATTTAGGGTAGTTTCCACAGCCATAAAATTTACCACGACGTGAAATACGCTCTAAGATATCACCACCGCATTCGGGGCAGGGAATATCAAGCTTGACCTTCTCTTTAGGGGCAACGGTTGTTCTCGAAAGATTTTGGGTGTATTTACATGTAGGATAGGTGCTACAAGCGATAAATTCACCAAATCGCCCTTTGCGCTTCACGAGCTCTTTGCCACATTCAGGGCACATTTCACCGGTGAAAACAACGACTTTTTGGCTTTCAATGCCCGTTTTTCCTTTTAAGACTTGTTCATTAAAAGGCTCATAAAATTCCCATAAAATCGCTTGCCAATCTTCCTTATCTTCCGCAATTAAGTCTAAACGTTCTTCCATGTTTGATGTAAATGACGAATCTACAATTTGTGGAAAATGAAGCTCTAAAAGTTCTGTGACTTTAAAGGC
>CAYTVI010000028.1:0-1433 GCA_964441765.1 uncultured Sulfurospirillum sp. | reverse complement strand
ATTTGCTTTCTGGCTGATTCTATTGCTTCTTTGGCAATATTGAGTGAGTCGGTACGCATGTAGGTGATGACACCTTGGACTCCTTGATGCGTTTGCACACCTTCATAAAGCGTTTGTGCGAGCATCATTGTCTTTTTAGGCGAATAGCCAAGTGTGCTGGAAGCACTTTGCTGTAAGGTCGATGTCATAAAAGCTGGGCTTGGAGCACTCTCTCGCTCTTTTTTTTCAATCAAGCCCACATGAAATGTCTCTTTGGAAAGTTGTGCATGGATAGCATGAGCGCTTTTGGCATTAGTGATGGTCATCTTCTCGATTTTCTCACCCTTAAAGGTGACTAAAGAAGCTTCGATGTTTTTATTGAACAGTGCGTCAATACTCCAAAACTCTTCTGCCTTAAAGGCTTGTATCTCTTTTTCACGGTCAACGACGATTTTTAAGGTGGAAGATTGCACACGTCCCGCACTTAAGCCTTTTTGGATTTTAGAAGCAAGTAAGGGTGAGAGTTTATATCCCACAATACGGTCTAATAGACGTCTTGCTTGTTGTGCATTGATGCTACTGTTGTCTAGTTTGCGTGGATTTTCGAGTGCGTGAGTGATAGCATTTTTGGTGATTTCGTGAAAGACAATACGAGGAAGTTCGTTAGGATCTTTCCCGATAGCCGTCGCAATATGAAAGCCTATGGCTTCTCCCTCTCGATCCTCATCGGTCGCGATATAGACAGTGTGTGCCTCTTTTGCCAAATCTTTAATTTCTTTGACGATCGACGTATGGTCTTTGGAAACACGGTACTCAGGGATAAAGTGTTTGTCTTGAATTTTGATACCAAAACTGCTTTGTGGAAGATCACGTATATGACCTTTAGAAGCGATGACGGTGTACTCTTTGCCTAAAAAATTCTTAATCGTTTTTGCTTTTGTGGGAGATTCCACAATAATGAGATTTTTCAATAGTTTTTCCATTTATATAGGTTACATGTAAACATTTTGGCGTATTCTAGCGAAAAAAAAATCTTTTTAAAAATTCATGTCTTTCACTAAACTTTTTTTACACCATCCCGATATTGTTTTCATCAAAGGCAAGGATGCCTGCGAAATACAAAAGATAAAAGGATTTATCATGGGTTTCCGTATCAATACTAACATCGCTGCTCTTTCAGCTCATACAAGTGCAACGATGAACAACAGAAGTTTGGACAATTCACTTTCAAAATTGTCTTCAGGTTTGAGAATTAACAAAGCAGCTGATGATGCTTCAGGTCTTGCTATTGCAAACTCTCTTCGTGCACAAGCTAGTTCACTTGGACAAGCGATCTCTAATGGTAACGATGCGATTGGTTTGATTCAGACAGCTGACGGTGCGTTAAGCGAATACTCTAACATTCTTGATACAATCAAGACTAAAGCAGTACAAGCAGCATCTGATGGTCAAAA
>CAYTVI010000027.1:8940-24778 GCA_964441765.1 uncultured Sulfurospirillum sp. | reverse complement strand
CCAGATAGTATCAACTATACACGAAGAAGTTTTGAAAAAGAGGGTAATGAACTTCAAGGAAATATCTCTCAAATTATTAAATCAACCAACGAATATGCAGTAGCCTCTACAAAACTTGTTGATGTTGCTGGTGTTAGTAGCTTAAATGGTAAACAACTCATCTTAAATTTCACAGATGTCAATGGTGTGAGTAGAACAGGAACTTTGAATTTGGACTCTACAAATACAACATTTTCGATTGATTTAGATGGCGATGGTATTATCAATGTTAATGAACCTAATGAAATTATATCTATTTACAATGGCAAAGGCGATCCACTAAATACCAAAACAAAAGCAGATGAGATGACCTATCAACAGCTTATGGATGTTGTGAGTATGGTGACATCTGGAAATTTACCTAAACAAGGGGTCACAACAACAGCACAAACAGCTATTAATAATGCTATTGCTTTTGGCGTCGCAGGTGATGCCGCCAATCTAGCTCTTCAAACAGCATCTGCCAAAACAGGTGTTTCCACAGAGACAGCTCAATATATTCAAAAAGCCATTGATGCAGGGATTTTAAGAGATGACCCAGCTTCTACACCTGACGTTGTAGCACAAGCAACACTAGATTATAACGATGCTATTGCCAATGCCAATCTTACCGAATACAATTACGCATTAAACAGCGCAAAAAACAATGTCGATGTTACATTAGATAATAAAGGGCAGCTCCAAATTATCGATAAAAAAGCTTCTCAAACAAAAATAGAATTTACAATGTACGACAAAAGTGCGACTGATTTCACGGGCGTGGGGAGTGTTGCACTTTCGTTTATGGCAAATGATGCTATAGCTATTTCAAATCCAAGTATTGATTTATTTAAGGACTTAGATGCCATGATAAAGGCGGTTAGAACAGGTACAATGAGAATGGATGCTGATTCATTAGATCCTCGAAATATTGGTTTGCAAAATTCACTGAGCCAGCTAGATCATATCTTAGACCATGTGACAAAAGAACATACAAAAATTGGCGCGTATTCTAACGCTTTAGGTGATGCCAATGAGCGCGCTGAATATTTAAGCCTCAATGTAAAAACCGTACGCTCTTCTGTCATCGATGTGGATACCGCTGAAGCGTATTTGCAATTTAACCAAATTAGCAATTCATACCAAGCGATGCTTTCGACAATAGCGAAGATTAACTCTATGTCTCTTTTAAATTACATGTAATCTGTTATAATATGACTTTGACTTACATGTAAAGGATACGTTATCGTAAAAGAGACTTTGTTTATCATCTGTGTGGCTATTTTTTTCTTTTTAGGTGTTGCAACCATTTTGCCAGATCCTTCCATTGTTGGTAAATTTGGTGCACTCCTTGGAAAATGGAATCAAACATGGTTTGGCTACTTTTCTTTTTTCTATCCATTCTTTCTAGTTATTCCTTCATTTCTTTTTTATAAAGAGAGTGTTTTGAGTGAAAGACGTATTGGTATTATCCTTGCGTCAATTATTCTTTTTCTAGCATTGCTGATGACACAAGCTATTGTTGTAAAAAGTAGTTACCAAGGATATTTAGGACACTTTATTGTGGAGTTACTGATAGGCTCTATCGGGATTATTGGTGTTTGGTTATTTACATTTGCTATGTTTACACTCTCCATTACCTTGCTTGTTGAATCCAGTATTAATGATTTTTTAGCTTTTATAAAACCATCTTTTCAAAAAACAAAAGTCAAAGAATATGTCTCTCACGAAGAAGTACCGTCTCAACGTGAAGAGGTTGCTCCTAAAGAAAAACGAAAAAGTGAACCTGTTATCGAACCATTAGAAAAAGAGGTTTTCCAAGAACTTGCTGAAGAAGTTCCTGTTCAAAGCCTTGAGGAAGAGCCTAAAAAAAGTTTAGTACGCCTTAAAAGTGCAAAAAAAGTTGAAATTTTGAGCGAGGTAGAAGAAAATAAAAAGCTTCTACAAGAAATCGACCAAGGAGTTTGTGATAAACCAAAAGATTTTAAACTTCCACCCCTTTCATTTTTAGCAAATCCTCCAACAAAAGCAGTACATGTAAACGAAAGTGAAATAGACCAAAAAATTCAAGATTTACTTGAAAAGCTCAGACGCTTTAAAATTGAAGGCGATGTGGTACGTACCTATTCTGGTCCCGTAGTAACCACATTTGAGTTTAAACCAGCTCCGCATGTAAAAGTCTCTCGTATCTTAACCCTTCAAGATGACCTTGCGATGGCACTTCGTGCGAAGACTATTCGTATTCAAGCACCGGTTCCTGGTAAAGATGTCGTAGGTATCGAAGTTCCTAATCAAAAGATAGAGACCATTTATCTTAAAGAAATTTTAGAAAGTGATATTTTTCAAAAATCTTCTTCACCTTTGACGATTGCACTAGGTAAAGATATCGTTGGCAATGCATTTGTGACAGACCTTAAAAAACTTCCTCACTTACTTGTTGCAGGAACCACAGGGAGTGGAAAGAGTGTAGGTATTAACGCTATGCTACTTTCTTTGTTGTATCGCAATTCTCCCGATACCTTACGCTTTTTGATGATAGACCCTAAAATGTTAGAGTTTTCTATCTATAACGATATTCCACATCTTTTAACGCCTGTTATTACTAAACCAAAACAAGCGATTGTTGCCTTGGCAAATATGGTCGGTGAGATGGAAAAACGTTACCAGATGATGAGTCGTTCAAAGACTAAAAATATTGAAAATTACAATGAAAAAGCAAAGAGTATTGGGGTTGAACCACTCCCTTATATTGTGATTATTATTGATGAATTAGCTGATTTGATGATGACCAGTGGTAAAGATGTTGAATTTTACATCGCACGTTTAGCACAAATGGCACGAGCAAGCGGTATTCACATCGTCGTTGCGACACAAAGACCTTCTGTCGATGTTGTAACGGGTCTTATTAAAGCAAACTTACCTTCACGTATTAGTTTTAAAGTCGGGCAAAAAATCGACTCAAAAGTCATTTTAGATGCTATGGGAGCTGATTCTCTCTTAGGAAATGGTGATATGCTTTTTACACCTCCTGGCACTTCAGGGCTCATTCGTTTGCATGCTCCTTACACAAGTGAAGATGAGATAGATAAAGTCGTTGAATACTTGAAAAAACAGCGCCCTGTTCAATATGATGAGAGCTTCTTAAAAGAGAGTGAAGAGGGTACTTTTTCAAGTTCTAGCTCTAAAGACAGTGGCGAATTAGATGAGCTTTTTGACGAGGCAAAAGCCATTGTCCTTAATGAAAGAAAGAGCTCTATTTCTTATATTCAAAGAAGATTAAACATTGGCTATAATAGAGCTGCAACAATTGTCGAGCAACTAGAAGCGATGGGAATACTTTCTTCTCAAAATGCTAAAGGTCAGCGCGAAATTATTGTTTAATGAACCAACCACAAGGAGAGAGTGAGTATGAGTTTTTTTGAAACCTATCAAACAGAAGTCAATGAAAGAGCAAAACTAGGTATTCCACCATTGCCACTAGATGCAAAAAAGACAGCTGAAGTTGTAGAACTCTTGAAAAAAGAAGAGGGTGACCAAGCTTTTTTAGTTGATTTAATTGCCAATCGTGTTCCACCAGGCGTGGATGAAGCGGCTTATGTAAAAGCTGCATTTTTAAATGATATTGCACAAAAAAAGATTACATGTAAAGCTATCTCTCCCATTTATGCTGTTGAGCTTTTAGGAACTATGTTTGGCGGCTATAATGTCCAGCCCTTAGTTGATGCTCTAAGCTCAAGTGATACAGCTGTAGCTCAAGCCGCTTGTACCGCACTAAAATCTATCGTTTTAGTTTATGGTTCGTTCAATGATATTGAAACACTGTCTAAAACAAATCCTTATGCAAAAGAAGTAATGCTCTCATGGGCAAATGCAGAGTGGTTTACCACTAAAGCACCTTTGCCTGAGAAAATGACAGTTGCGGTATTAAAAGTACCAGGAGAAACCAATACGGATGACTTGAGTCCTGCAAGCGAAGCTTTTACAAGAAGTGATATTCCTCTTCATGCTAATGCAATGCTTGTGAAACGCTTACCAGGTTCCATTGAAAAAATCAAAGAGTTAATTGCACAAGGGCATGAAGTGGCATACGTAGGTGATGTCGTTGGAACAGGTAGTAGCCGAAAATCAGGCATCAACTCTATCCAATGGTTTATGGGAAGAGATATTCCTTATGTCCCCAATAAAAAAACAGGTGGTTTGGTTTTAGGAACGACCATCGCTCCTATCTTTTTTAACACAGCAGAAGACAGTGGTGCACTTCCTATCGAAGTCAATGTTGAAGGCTTGGAAACGGGAGATATTATTACTGTTTATCCCAAAGAAGGGAAAATTGAAAAAAATGGTGCCATTGTTGCATCGTTTTCACTCTCTCCAAATACGTTAGCCGATGAATACCGTGCAGGAGGGCGTATCCCACTTATTATCGGTCGAGGGCTCACCGCAAAAGCCAGAGCCTCTTTAGGTATGGGTGCGGAAGAGATTTTCACAAAACCTAAACAACCTCAAATCAAACAAGGTGTGGGATATAGTCTTGCTCAAAAAATGGTCGGTCGTGCATGTGGTGTCGAAGGTGTGATGCCTAACATGTATGTTGAACCGCTTACACTTACCGTTGGTAGCCAAGATACCACAGGTCCAATGACCAGAGATGAAATCAAAGAACTTGCCGCTCTTGGATTTAGTGCCGATTTAGTGATGCAAAGTTTTTGTCATACTGCTGCTTATCCAAAACCAAGTGACGTTAAACTTCACCATACCTTGCCAGCCTTTATTACTTCACGTTCAGGCGTGAGTTTAAAAGTAGGGGACGGTGTTATTCACTCATGGCTAAACCGTATGGTCTTGCCAGACACCGTAGGAACAGGAGGAGACAGTCATACACGTTTTCCTATTGGTATCTCTTTTCCCGCTGGTTCTGGGCTTGTTGCCTTTGCCGCAGTCACAGGAAGTATGCCTCTTAATATGCCAGAATCTGTTTTAGTGCGCTTCAAAGGTGAACTACAACCAGGCATTACACTGCGTGATTTGGTGAACGCTATTCCTTACTATGCGATTAAAAAAGGGCTATTAACCGTTCCAAAGAAAAACAAAAAGAATATTTTTGCAGGACGTATCTTAGAAATCGAGGGACTTCCAAAGCTTAAAGTCGAACAAGCCTTTGAACTCTCTGATGCTTCAGCAGAGCGAAGTGCTGCTGCATGCGCAATAGCCTTAGATGTTGAGCCTATCGTAGAATATTTAAAATCAAACATTACCCTTTTAGAATCCATGATAAAAGCAGGCTACCAAGATGCCACAACGCTCCAACGTCGTGCTGACAAAATGAAAGCATGGATAGCGGATCCCAAACTTCTCAAAGCCGATGCCAATGCACACTATGCTGAAGTGATTGAAATCGACCTCAATGAGATTAAAGAGCCAATTCTTGCATGTCCAAATGACCCTGATGATGTAGCCACATTAAGTGAAGTCCTCGCCGATGCTAACCGTCCTCACAAAATCGATGAAGTCTTTGTGGGAAGCTGTATGACCAACATTGGTCATTATAGAGCTTTAGGTGAAGTGCTCAAAGGTGAAGGTAAAGTGCCTACCACACTATGGATTGCACCTCCAACGAAGATGGATAAAGCCCAACTCACAGAAGAGGGCTATTATGCACTCTTTGGTGCAGCGGGTGCTAGAATAGAACTTCCAGGATGTTCGTTGTGTATGGGAAATCAGGCCAGTGTTCGTGAAGGAGCTGTTGTTTTTTCAACGTCCACTCGTAATTTTGATAATCGTATGGGACCAAATTCTAAAGTTTATTTAGGAAGTGCTGAGTTAGCTGCACTTTGTGCACTTCTTGGACGCTTACCAAGCGTGGAAGAGTACATGAGCCTAGTACCACGAAAGCTTGAAGGTAAGACAGACAAAGTCTATCAATACCTCAATTTTAATCTTATCGAAAACTATCAACTCGAAAATTAAATCTCTCAAAAGCCACTTGAAAAGAGTGGCTTTACTTTTTACATGTAAGGATTATTTTGCTAATTAAAAAAAATTGTATCGTGACATTAGATTACACGGTATTTGATACCAATGAAACACTTCTGGATAGTGGGTCAACGCCTCTTACGTACCTTCATGGGGGCTATGGAGATCTCTTTGACAAGATTGAAGAGGCACTTGAGGGTAAAGGAGTCGGCGAGAGTATTCATATTCAACTCTCACCTAAAGAATCTTTTGGCGAATACAAAGAAGAGTTGGTTCTGGTCGATAATCGCAACGCTTTTGAAGATGACATCGAAGTGGGACAACATGTTGAGATGGTTTTTAACGAGGATGAAGACAATAACAGTGAAATGATGATTACTTACACGATTACAGATATCTATGAAGATAAAGTTGTCTTGGATGCGAACCATCCTTTAGCTGGCGTTAGCATTGTTTTTGATGCCACCGTCATTGGTGTGCGTGAAGCAACTTCGCAAGAAGTTGATGCAAAAATCCCCTCTTGATACCTAAATATAAATCTCTTCGATAAAGGCCTTTAACGATGTCAAAAAACAATACTACATTACTCAAACAGTTTCGTTCATTTTATTTTCAAAATACTTTTTCTGACATAGAAAAAGCGATTGAATACTTTTGTGTTTTTGGTGGAACAAGCTGGAATATCGATAGCGAAAAACCACTCTACGAACTTATTGTTGCTAAAGTGTTGAAAAATTACACCTACATTCATGCTGATATGACGAAACTCACCCATAGCAATAAATTAAGCCATGCATTCCTTAGTGCGTGTGCAACGGGCGATAGACGAGTCTATTCTTCTTATAAAAGAGCTCGCCTAAGCCGAGAAGAAGGGAATGAGGCGTTACATGCTCTGTTGCGAAGTAACATTGTTGTACGTGAATACTCTATTGAACGCCCTTTAAGCGAAGAAGATGATAACTCTGATAAATTGGACTTTGCTACACCTTTTATGCGTTTTTGGTTTGCTTTTGTCTCCCCTTATTACAAAAGTATCAAAGAAGGCAATTACGAAGAGGTGGAAAAAGCTTTTTCAAACCGCGAACAGAGCTTTTGTGACCTTGTTTTTACAAAACTTTCCCAATCTTTGCTTCAAAAAACATGGATAGACGATCCTATTATAGAAATAGGCGGTTACTGGGATAAAAACTGCGACATCGATATTTTGGCTAAAACAAAGTCTGGAAAACTCATCGCTGGAGCATGTAAATACACACAAAGTAAAGTCAAAAAAACAGAACTCTCTAGGTTAAAAGAGCAATGTGAATTAGCACAGCTTGAACCTGATACCTACGTTATTTTTGCTAAAAGTGGATTTAGTTCAGAACTTAAATCACTTAAAAGTGAAACCCTCAAACTTTTTACTGTAAAAAGCTTAAAGCCATTAATTGAAGATGTAAGTGAAAAAGATTTCATTGCTTGTGAGGGGAAAAAGTATTAAAAAAATGGTCGGAGTGACGTGATTCGAACACGCGACCTCTACCACCCCAAGGTAGCGCGCTAGCCAGGCTGCGCTACACCCCGATCCATTTTAAGAATGTGGATTTTAACAAAGATAACCAAAAAGTTTTATTATAATAATCCTAAAAAATGACGAGAATCTATGAAAGAAATTATCTTAACCACGTTTAATGCCCGCTATACACATACTTCTATTGCGTTGCGCTATCTATTTGCAAACCTCAAGGAGCTTCAAGAAAAAGCGCATATCATTGAAAATGTTATTAATTCAAGTGTTTCTGATGCGGTAGAAACGATTTTAGCGTATGAACCAAAAATCATTGGCATTGGAGCGTATATCTGGAATGCTTTAGAGGTGCAAGAGTTTATCGCTATTGTGAAAAAAGTTTCCCCCAAAACACACATCATTTTAGGAGGCCCTGAGGCGAGTCATCTGCCTCATCGTGTCGATTTTAGCAAGGCTGATTATATTATTCAAGGAGAAGGTGACATTGCTTTTTATGAACTGTGCTCAAAGCTTTTAAAGGGACAGTTTCCACAAGAAAAACTCATCAAAGCGCCAATGGTTGATATGAATGCTATTGAGCTTCCTTATGCCTATTACACCGACCATGACATCAAAAATCGCTACTGCTATGTTGAAGCCAGTCGTGGGTGTCCATTTACGTGTGAGTTTTGCCTCTCCTCTGCCGATAAAAAAGTGCGAGACATCGAGATAGAGCGCTTTATCGGTGAACTTGAAAAACTTTGGCAAAAAGGGGTGCGTAATTTTAAATTTATTGATCGAACCTTTAACTTAAGCATTGAAAATGCAACGAAATTGTTGGACTTTTTTCTCTCACATGATGAAGAGTATTTTGTCCATTTTGAAGTCATTCCCGACCATTTTCCTAGCTCTCTTAGAGAAAAAATAGCTCAATTCCCTCCTGCGGCACTTCAGCTAGAAGTGGGCATCCAAACCCTTGATCCTCAGATATCAAAAAATATTCATAGACGTCTTAATATCCCCAAAATTGAAGACAATCTCGCTTTTTTACAACAGCAAACCCATGCGCATTTACATGTAGATTTGATTGTGGGGCTTCCTGGGGAGAGTTTAGAAGGATTTGGACGAAATTTAGACACGCTTTACTCGCTGACACAGTGTGAAATTCAAATCGGCATTTTGAAAAAACTCTCAGGCACAACCCTTTCACGCCACGATGAAATCTATGGGATGGTCTATTCAGACAAGCCTCCGTATGATATTTTGCAAAATGACCTCATACCTTTTCATACGATGCAAAAAATGAAACGCTTTGCTCGCTTTTGGGATATGGTCTATAACAGTGGTAATTTTAAAAAGAGTGCTGCGCTTTTATGGAAAGAAGGTAAAGTGTATGATGGCTTTTACGCCTTTAGCGAGTGGCTTTACACGCAAACCGAATCCACATGGCAAATCTCACTCGATCGTTTAGCACAGCTTATCTTTCGGTATCTTTGTGAGGTTATGGGACATCAGGAAGAGGAGATAAAAGCCATACTGATTGAAGATATTATGACGGTACGTGGACGCAAAATGCCCTCATTCTTGCGAGAAAATTACGTCCCAAATGCTGAGCAAAAAGAGAGCACGGTAAAGCTTAATAAACGTCAGTTAAAACATGCCACAGTATAATGGCGATTTTTTAAGGAGAGAAAATAATGAAATTAGATAAAAGTTGGTTAACCGATATCGTCAGTATTGTACTGGTTTTAATAGCCTTTATGTTACCAGAGCCATATGCTCATTGGTCATTACTCACGGGACTTTTTGCACTCTCTGGTGCGATCACAAATCAAATTGCGATTCATATGCTCTTTGAAAAAGTTCCTTTTCTCTACGGAAGTGGTGTGATTCAACTGCAATTTGAGGCATTTAAAGCTTCTATCAAAGCATTGATGATGGATCAATTTTTTACCAAAGAACAACTTGATGCTTTTTTTGAGAAAGAGGAAAAAAACTTAAATCTTACTCCCATTATTGAAGATATGGATGTAACACCTGCTTTTGATGCCTTGACAAAAACTGTGATGGAATCCTCTTTTGGTGGAATGCTCAGTATGTTTGGAGGCGCAAGTGCGTTAGAAGGGCTTCGTGCACCTTTTAGTGAAAAACTCAAAAATTCTATTATTGAAATCACTCAAAGTAATGCATTTCAACAAAAAATAACACAAAATCTACAAAAATCATCACTTATGGATGATATGCTCATCACCATTGAGCAAATGATCGATGCTAGGCTAAATGAACTCACACCACGGATGGTCAAAGAGATTGTTCAAAACTTTATTAAAGAACATTTGGGCTGGTTAGTCGTTTGGGGTGGATTTTTTGGTGGATTAATGGGTCTTTTATCGACTCTGATTTTATAATATATATAATTTTATATAAAATAATACATATAAAGAGGTTTTATGGAGTGTTTATATTTTGGTAAATGTGGGAGTTGTACACTCTATACACTTGATTATGCGAAGCAATGTGCCCATAAACAAGAATCAATGCGTAGCTTGTTTGATTCTTTACATGTAAAACACTTCGACTTCTTCACGTCCGCTTCAGAACACTACCGAGGACGCTCAGAATTTCGTATTTGGAAAGAAGGCGATACCCTCTCATATGCGATGGGAACTGTTGATAAAAAAGGGGCTGTTTGCATTGAGTCTTGCCCTAAAGTGGAGATGAAAATTTACACATTGATGCCTAAGCTCTTAAAACAGATAGAAAGCTCAACCGTTCTTCGTGAGAAGATTTTTGCGATTGAATTTCTAGCTTCGTCTGAACATCTTTTGGTGACACTCATTTACCATAAACCGCTTGATGATGCATGGGAAAATGAGGCAAAACGCTTAGAAAAAGACTTTGATATTTGTGTAATAGGTCGAAGCAGGGGAATAAGACGAGTATTACGTCAAGATTTTGTTGAAGAACGCTTTGATATTGAAGGAAAAACGTATCGTTATCACATCATTGAAGGTGGTTTTTCTCAACCCAATAGACTCATGAACCAGAAGATGATTGCTTGGGTTTTATCGCATTTAAAAGAGTGTGAAGATTTACTGGAGCTTTATTGTGGTTATGGTAACTTCACCATTCCTTTAGCACAAAAATTTCAAAAAGTTTTAGCCACAGAAATTTCTAAAACATCGATTGCTTCAGCACTCATGAACTGTGAACTCAATGGTGTCACCAATACCTCTTTTGTACGTTTAAGTGCGGAAGAGCTCACTTTGGCACTTAAAAAAGAGCGTGAATTTAACCGATTAAAAGGAATGAACTTAGATGCGTAT
Organism: uncultured Sulfurospirillum sp.; assembly: GCA_964441765.1. Classification (GTDB taxonomy): domain Bacteria; phylum Campylobacterota; class Campylobacteria; order Campylobacterales; family Sulfurospirillaceae; genus Sulfurospirillum. Next base: position 13,975 of record CAYTVI010000027.1, on the reverse strand, counting down.
TGTTTTTCGCATGTCTTTGTTGATCCTCCACGTTCAGGAATGGATGAAGCAAGCTTGAGCTTTATTTCACAGTTTGAAAATATTATCTATATTTCATGCAACCCACAGACACTGAGGCGTGATCTTGAAGTGCTCACACGCCTTTATTCGATAGAGCACTTCGCGCTGTTTGATCAGTTTCCCAATACAGAGCACATCGAATCAGGAGTCATTTTAAAAAAGAGAGTCTAAGCTTTACATGTAAAGCTTAGATCTTAAATGAGGCGAGTTTTGACGCAAGGGAATTAGAAAGTACCAAGAGCTTGTCAGAAGAGATATTGAGTTCTTTGACATCATTGCTGTTTTGTAAAGATGACTCGTAAATTTGTCCAATATTTTGAATAATCTTTGTGGTGTCTAATGAGAGCTTTTGAGAAACTCTAGAAGCTTGCAACGAAGCGTCAGAAGCTTTTTTAATCACTTCTTCGGTATCGCTGATTTTTGATTCAACGGTTTCAGAAGTATCTGCAATTTTTTCAATAAACTGATAATTAGCACTCATCTGTTCACTGGCATTGATGATATTTTGGACAATAACGCTAATCGTTGCATTGATTTCAGTCAAACTTCGTTGTGTTCGTTCTGCGAGATTTCTTACTTCATCTGCAACAACCGCAAATCCACGACCATGTTCACCCGCACGTGCTGCTTCAATCGCCGCATTGAGCGCTAAAAGATTGGTCTGGTCTGCAATATCAGAGATAACGGTTAGAACATTTTTCACTTGATTGGCATCGTTACTAAGTTGTTGTAAGCGCTGTGTTGTGGTGGCTTCAACTTCTGAGGCTTTTTGAATATCTTGAACCAAAAGTTTAATTTCTTTAGCTGTGTTATTGAGATTTTGAGAAGCAATCAAAATATCGTTACTCGTTTCAGAAGTACTAAGCGTTGTCTCTTCTAATGCATTTTTCATGGTATCACCAAGGTCTTTTGTGTTTTTAATAAAATCTCGCTCCGCACTCATACGTTTATCCACATCACGCGTAACGGATGTAAATTGACACGCCATGGTCGCACTCTCATGCGAAGAATCTGTTGAAGCAATCACTGTTTGATGAATTTTTTCGATAAATTTGTTGATATTGCTAGACAATTCAGCAATTTCATCCTTAGAATCAATATGGATTCTCTTAGTTAAATCGCCACTGCCTTGTGCTAAATCAAGCGTAATGTTGGATAAATTATCAATGGACTTACTAATACTTAATGTCATAATACGTGTAAAGATAAAGAAAAAAACCATCCCTAAGATTGAACCAGCTACTAAAAGATTGCGCTCTGTTCCTGTCAATAAAAACCACACTAAGATAGTATTTGCTAAAAAACCAAACAGTGTCGCAAGCGCCAAAATCCAGCCTTTTGTTTTAATCGTTATCGCATTAAGAAACATTACATATCCTTATAGTTTTAAATTTTTGAGAATGATTATAACACAAAAGTAAAAATATTGATATGATAATAACCATGACAAAAGTTAGGCTGTGTTATACTCACATCTTAATTTTTTAAAGGAGTCAAAATGGAATGCCAAATGCCTACCATCACTGTTTATGATGATGAAACAATCCACACTATTTTTCTTACATGTAAAAGCATTGCCATTATTGGTCTCTCGCCAGATGTTAATAAAGATAGTTATAAAGTTGCACGTTATTTGCAAGAAAATGGATTTAAAATTTTCCCTGTTTATCCTAAAGAAGAGTTTATTTTAGGAGAAAAAGTTTATAGAAATCTTAGAGATATTCCTGAAGAAGTTGATATGGTTGATATGTTTCGAAAACCTGAAATTGCCGATACGCTCATCGACGAAGTGATTGAGAGAGGCGATGTGAAGGTCTTTTGGTTGCAACTAGGTATTGTCAATGACCGTGCATGTGCAAAAGCAAAAGAACACGGTTTGTACGCCGTTCAAAACAAATGTACAAAAATCGAACATGCAAGGCTTATGAAATGATAGCACTCAGTGAAATAGTTAAAGCAAAACGTCAAATCAGCAACACCGTTACAAAAACTCCCTGCGCACTTGCACCGTTGCTCAGTCTTGAAGTGGGTGCTGAAGTTTATTTGAAAAAAGAAAACCTCCAAATCACAGGAGCGTACAAACTAAGAGGTGCGTACAATAAAATTGCTTCTTTAACCAAAGAAGAGCAAAAACGTGGCGTTATTGCTGCAAGTGCGGGCAATCATGCACAAGGTGTTGCGTACTCAGCACGCAGTTTTGGCATTCAAGCAACCATTATCATGCCAGAGGCCACACCGCTACTTAAGGTAACAGGAACAAGGGCATTGGGCGCTGAAGTGATTTTGCATGGCGATAATTATGATGAAGCGTATGCGTATGCGAAAACATATGCAAAAGAGCATGAATTGACCTTTATTCATCCCTTTGAAGATGAAGTGGTCATTGCAGGACAAGGGACTGTTGCCTTAGAAATGATTGATGAAATCAATGACCTTGACATCGTTGTCATTCCCATCGGTGGAGGAGGGCTCATCAGCGGTATGAGTTCTGCCATCAAACAGATTGACCCAAAAATACGTGTCATTGGTGTGAATGCCGCAGGAGCACCTGCTATGTGCGAATCTTTTCATGCAAAAAAAGCGATTAATTCAAAAAGTGTTCGTACTATTGCTGATGGTATTGCAGTCAGAGATGTGAGTGAATCCAACTTAGCGCATATTTTAGAATGTGTGGATGAAGTCGTTACGGTAGATGATGAAGAGATTGCGTCTGCTATCTTATTTTTACTTGAGCGACAAAAGCTCGTCGTTGAAGGAGGTGGGGCTTCAAGTGTGGCGGCTATTATGCACAAAAAATTCCATTTTGAAAAAGATGCAAAAATAGGAGCTGTTTTAAGCGGTGGTAATATTGATGTGCAAATGCTCTCCGTCATCATCGAGAAAGGTTTGATTAAATCTCACCGAAAGATGAAGCTTGTGATTACACTCATCGATAAACCAGGTTCACTGATGCGCCTGACAGACTTGTTTAAAAATGCCAATGCCAATATCATTCAAATTGATTATGACCGTTTTTCAACAAAACTATCCTATGGTGATGCGCAAATTACGATTATGTTAGAGACGAAAGGCGTTGAGCATCAAGAAATCATACGTCAACTTTTAAAAGAAGCGGGATATTTTTTCAAAGAAGAATTATAAAAGAGAGGAGTTTTAAACTCCTCTTTTCTTAATTAAGTTGTTGATATGCCTCAAGCAATCGCTCACGCAAAGCTTCTGAAAGTTCTTCGCCATCAACACAAAACTCTATCAAAAAGCTCTCTAAACTACTTAAGACCTCAAAGAGTTCAGACTCTATCTCTTTCGCACTCTTTTGTTTTGCCATCATTGTCTCAAAAAAGACGAGTTTTCGGATAAAATCAGAAAGTTTTTCTAAAGCTTGTGCTTCATTTTTATCTTCTTTGAGAATAAAAGGGGTTACTTCTTCTTTACTTTTTGAGCTATCTAAAGCATATTTAATCTCACGGACATGCTCTTGAATAATGGCAGAAAACTTAGCATAACGCTCAAAATTTTGTGTACTTACACTTGGCTGTCTGTCTATTTTATCCGTTACTTTTCCAATTTGACGCATCATAATAAAAGCGACAATACCTACAATCATCAAAACAGGTATGAGTTGTTCCATGAAAAATCCTTACATGTAAAAGTTTAAACGGGTTTTTAAAATCATCGTTTATTTTTTAGAGGTGGTATTATACACTAGAGTTCTTACAGTTTATGTAAGAACTCTTCTCGTTAATGCGATAAGATTTGCTCTAAGAAGAGCTTTAAGCGGTCAGATTCTGGGTTTTTGAAGAAATTCTCAGGCGTGTTTTCTTCAACAATCTGTCCTGCGTCCATAAAAATGATACGATCTGCTACTTTTTTCGCAAATCCCATCTCATGTGTGACACATACCATTGTTCGACCCTCACGTGCTAGTTCAATCATAACATCTAAAACTTCCGCAACCATTTCAGGATCAAGGGCAGAGGTTGGTTCATCAAAAAGCATGATTTTTGGGCTTTTACAAAGACTTCTTGCTATCGCAACGCGTTGTTGCTGACCGCCAGAGAGTTGGTTTGGGTATTTGTGTGCTTGTTCTGCAATATTAACGCGTTTGAGATACTTCATCGCCATCTCGTTGGCTTGTTTTTTAGGCATCTTTTTGACCCATGTTGGTGCAAGCGTTAAGTTATCTAAAATCGTGAGGTGAGGGAAGAGATTAAAGTGCTGAAACACCATTGCTACTTCTTCACGAATGGCTTTAATCTTTTTGACATCATCCACAAGCTCAATGCCATCTACAACAATGCTTCCTTCTTGAAACTCCTCAAGACGATTGATACAACGAATCAAGGTTGATTTTCCAGAGCCTGAAGGTCCACAGACAACGATGATTTCACCTTTTTTGACATTGAGATTAATATCTTTTAAAACATGAAAATCGCCGTACCATTTGTTTAATTTTTTAATTTCAATAATAGCTTCGCTCATCTAAAAAATCCTATCGTAAATTTGTATTAAAACGTTTTTCAAGCTTCTGACTAAAATTAGACATAGAGTAGCAGAAAAACCAAAAAATAAATGTTATAAAGACATAACCTTCCGTCTCATAACCTAACCAATACGAATCAGCCGCACTTAAACGTACCATCGCTAACAAATCAAAAAGACCAATAATCATCACCAGCGTGGTATCTTGAAAAAGAGCGATAGAAACACCCACAAGATTAGGAATAGCAACTTTAAGTGCTTGAGGAAGTATGACAAGCCCCATCTTTTGCCAATACGAAAGTCCTATGGCATCTGCTGCCTCATACTGTCCTTTAGGAATAGACTGCAAACCACCTCTGATATTTTCAGCAATATACGCCGCTTCAAACATCGCAATACCAATAAGTGCACGAAGCAACTTATCAAAATTAATCCCTTCAGGAAAAAAGAGCGGTAAAATGATAGAAGACATAAACAAAATGGTAATAAGTGGAAC
>CAYTVI010000027.1:0-8840 GCA_964441765.1 uncultured Sulfurospirillum sp. | reverse complement strand
CTATTACAATCCTCGCGCGTCGTTCCTAGAAAATTCGCATCCACATACGCCCATTTGACAAAAGGAGGAATCACCCAAAACAAGATCGCAATCCCTAATGTCGTGAGTGCCACATTTAAGGGGGTAGAAAAAAGGTTATCGCGCAACCAGTGTACCAATCCTTTCGTATTGGAAGGAGCAGGGCGTTGTTCTACTTTTGAATAAACTGCCATCTTAACGCTCCTTTATTTTCATTTTATGATTAAACCAATTTAAAACCGCAGAAACACACAAACTAATACACAAGTAAACCAGCATCGTGATGGAAATAATTTCAATGGCTTGTCCTACTTGATTAAGCGACGTTCCTGCAAACACAGTAACAATCTCAGGATACCCCACCGCTGTTGCAAGAGAAGAGTTTTTCGTGAGGTTCAAATACTGATTGATAATGGGAGGGATAGCAATACGAATGGCTTGAGGTAAAACAACCAGTTTTAATGACTGATAATTGGAAAGTCCTAAGGACGTTGCCGCCTCTTTTTGACCATGACTAACCGCTTCAATGCCAGAGCGCACCGCTTCTGCAATAAACGTTGCCGTATAAATCGTCAAAGCAAATGTCAGTGCTAAAAACTCAGGAGAAAGCGATTTGCCTCCTTTAAAGTTAAAACCCATCAGTTCTGGAAAACTAAATACAAGATTTGCACCACTTCCAAAGTAAGCCACAATAGGAAACAACACAAACATACCTAATGCCCAAGGTACAACCGCAAAGTCTTGACCACTAAGCTCTTTGCGCTTATTTGCCCAGATATTAAGCACTATTGTCGCAAAAAGTGCTAACAGCAAACTACCCAGTATCATAAAAAAGGTGAGATTGTAATCAGGCAGTGGAAAATAAAGACCTCGATTATTAATAAAAAACATATCAAAAAAGGAGTAACTCTGTTTTGGACTTGGCATGGAGCGCAGAACAACGTTGTACCAAAAAAGAATTTGTAACAAAAGGGGAATATTTCTAAAAAAGTCGATATAAGCACGTGCTAATTTTGCAATCAGCCAGTTACGAGAAAGCCTTAAAATACCAATAACAAGCCCTAAAGCCGTTGCTAAAACGATACCCACAGAAGCGATAATGAGTGTATTAAGAAGTCCTACAAAAAAAACACGTCCGTGTGTGTCTTCTTCCGTATACGAAATTGGGGATTCATAAATCCCAAAACCTGCTGTTCCATTTAAAAAGTCAAACCCTGTTTGGATGCCTCTTTGTTCTATATTTGCGACTGTATTAACACCAATATACCACAAAAAAGCAACCAATCCTGTTACAGTAAATAACTGAAACAAAAAACCTCTGACCTTTTGATTTCTCAAAAGTGCTAACATTTGTCTCCTTTAAAATCTAAAATACGGGCAAACTCACATTTGCCCGTCTTCTTACATGTAAAAATGTTTATTATCTAAATGGAGGAGCGTATTGAAGTCCGCCTTGGTTCCAAAGAGCATTGTAGCCTCTTGAAATTTTTAAAGGAGAACCCATACCAACCGTTGCTTCAAAGGATTCAGCGTAGTTACCCACTTGCTTTACAATTTGATATGCAAAGTCTTTTGAAAGTCCAAGGTTTTTACCCATTTCACCCTCAACACCTAAAAGACGTTTGATGTCTGGATTGTCAGATTTGAGCATTGCATCAGCATTTTTGCTGGTTACGCCATTTTCTTCAGCCGTTAGCATTGCATTAAATGTCCAACGAACGATGTTAAACCATTTGTCATCACCTTGTCGAACCACAGGACCTAAAGGCTCTTTAGAGATAACTTCTGGTAAAACGATGGATTCATCTGGTTTTGCGAGTTTAATTCTCAAACCGTAAAGTTGTGATTGGTCTGATGTTAAAACGTCACAACGTCCTGATTCATAACCTTTTAAAACTTGGTCATTCGTATCGTAAGAGACTAATTTGTATTTCATTTTATTGGTTCTAAAATAATCAGCAACGTTTAGCTCAGTGGTTGTTCCTGTTTGAAGACAAATCGATGCTCCATCAAGTTCTTTTGCACTCTTAACGCCTAATTTTTTGTTAACCATAAAACCTTGACCATCATAATAGTTTACACCGGCAAACTTTAGACCCAAGCTGGTATCACGTGTTTGTGTCCATGTCGTGTTACGTGAGAGCATATCAATTTCACCAGATTGAAGGGCTGTTAAACGCTCTTTTGCTGTCAAAGCAACATACTTAACTTTTTTGGCATCTCCTAGTACCGCAGCAGCGACTGCACGGCATAAATCAACGTCGATACCTTTGTAAACACCATCACTTCCTACTTCTGAAAATCCTGGTAGTCCACCATCAACACCACATTTTACAACACCGTTTTTTTGAACGTCTGAGAGTGTGTCTGCACTAAGAGTTGTTGAGCCCAAGCTCAAAACAGCGAGTGTTGCTAAAGAAATTTTAGCCATTGTAGAACGTAACATCATACATCTTCCTTTCTAAGTTGATATGGCGACAATTCTATCATTAAAATTTCTTATTTTCAGAAAAAAGTGATTAGAAAATAGACAATCGAAGAACTTTGGTGTTACTTTGAGTAAATTTGCTATTTTTTACGTCTTCGGTAAGCATCAACACTAAAAATGAAAAGTGCTGTCCAAATAAGTATAAACGTGATGAGTTTTTGAGTATCAAAAGGTTCATCATAAACAAATACCGCCAAACAAAAAGAGATGGTAGGTCCAATGTATTGAAAGAAACCAATATGAATCAACGATATCTTTGTTGCCGCTGCATTAAACCACAAAAGGGGAACAACCGTTATAACACCAGCTAAAAGAAGCAAAATGGAGACTCCATCTAGCGCAGGAAATCTAAACGCACTTTGCTCTGTGTAAAGAAGATAGGTAAAATAAAAAAACGCTATAGGAAAGAGGATGAGCGTTTCAATATAAAGACCACTGACTGAGGGTAAATTGACTTTTTTGCGAATCAGCCCATAAAAAGCAAAGCTAAACGCTAAGGCTAATGAGACAATAGGCAAAGAGCCTATCATAATAACTTGATAGACAATCGCTAAAAAAGCAAGAGCAATAGCAACGATTTGCGCAGCATTAGGTCTGTCTTTAAAAACAATGATACCCAATGCAAAATTCACCAAAGGATTGATATAGTAACCTAGACTAGACTCTGTAATCATATTATTGCTCACCGCCCAGATAAAAACAAGCCAATTTGTTGAAACTAACAATGAGGAGAGCACAAGGTATTTTATTTTGTGAATATCTCGCACCAAGAGCTTAAAAGCAGCAAGTTGCTTTGTGAAGACCAAAATACCAAATAAAAAAAGCACAGACCAAATGATGCGATGACTTAAAACTTCTGTGGGCGTAACAGAACTTAGGGCTTTAAAATAAATAGGTACCAATCCCCAAAAGCTAAAAGCTAATACCGCGTAAATAAATCCTTGCGCTTGCTGTGATAAATTTTTCAATCTTTTCCCATACTTTTTATTTTTATTGTAATCCTTATTGGGTTAAAAAGCTCTTACTTTAAACCTTCTCATTTTTGTATCAGTGCTTAATTTTTAATCAGCTTGTAAAGACTATTATCTTTGAAGTTTCTGTATAGTTTTCAGACTTTTTTGATGAAAAAAGAGTGAATTTGTAGGCTTTTTCTTTTTACATGTAAAAATTTGTATCGTTTAGTTATCTGATATAAAAATTTTATTTCAATGAAAAATCAAAGCTCCTTAGCTCTTTTTAGATTATTTTTTAATCATAAAAGTATTCACATTTTTTAGAAGGAACCCCATGCTTTCATTTAAAGATAAATGCATCCTATGGCCTAAATGGATTCGCAATAAAAATATGCTCTCCGCGGTTGAAATAGCCTTTGACGGGATAGCTCAAACACGTAAACGGATTATGATTGAGTGGGTAAATGAGATATGGCGTGAGGTTGAAAATACAACGATTTTACTTTCCAAAGAAGAGAGCGATGCTCCTTTAGTCATTAAAGAGCAAGAAAAACTCAGTGAAGCTATTTTGGAGTATTATGTCTTAAACAGCGCCAAAAAAATCCTTTATAGCTCTTCAAACAGAGTCTTAAAAGAGTATCGATACGATGAAAACTGCTTTTGTGAAGCGGTTGATTATACCTTTTTGACCTCTTCACAGCTTTTATTTGGTCCTCATCTTGACGATGACACGCTTCATTTTAAAGCTAAGGCTTCATCATTTCACGACCGTGTCACGCTTTCTTTTATGAAACACTTTACGCAAAATAGCGAAAATTTTGTTCTTGTAGCACGTATCTCCAATGATACGCTCAGTGATTTGATTCAACGAGAAGCAGGACATATTTTTAAAGAATCGGGTGATAACTACCTTTTTATGATAGAGCCTTATTTTAACAAAAACATCAAAACAGGAACCGCACTTTCGCGTTCGCGCTTTGAAGACAATACATTCAGCTTTGGTGAAAATCTCAAAGATGGTGTCCACACGGAACATGGAACGATTTCGATTAAAAACCATACCGAATTTGAAATTATCTTTAATGACCCAGCCACCAAAGCTTTGCATCCAGGCGTTGCTAACACCATAAAAAAAGGCTCGAATCTTTTTTGTGCCTATCCTGGTTATCCTGATTATCGAGGGATTCCAGTTATTGGAAAAGGTATCACCTTTAGCTTACCGCATAGCTTGGATAAATGGGGGATGATGTGTGAGGGCGACTTGCTTGAAGTGTATGACATTATGCAATTTCGCCACAAAATCTATACCAAAATGGCATTTCTTATTGGTCTTTTTATCCCCAATAGCTACCTTTTAATCTCTATTTTTATGCCATTTTTGAGTCGGATTCAAGAAATCACCCTTATTACCATTGCTTCTTTGCTTTTAATCTTAAGCTTGATGGGCAAAGAACTCTCAGAATTTTTTACTAAATATGCTTCCTTGCGTGCGCTTTTACAGGGTTTTGTTGAAGGTGATGGTGACATAACAAAGCGTGCGGATTTGGCACAATTTAACAAAGATGAGAACAGACGCACGGCTATTTGGATTAACAGTGTGATTGATATTTTTGATACGATTTTGAAAAAAACAAAAACATCACTGATTAACCTTTTAAATCTTAACCAACATCTCACCAACACCATCGTGACGACAGGGCAAAAAATCGAACAAATTGGACTGAGTATCCAAAACATTGTCTCACACATACAAACACAAAACCATTCTATTCAAAGCTCTGTCGAAAAAGCTGATGCGATGAGTCATAAGATTTCTCAAACGCAAGAACATGTTGCGCAAAATTTAGGAAATGTCGAATCTTCTATTGGGAACATCAAAGCTATTGCTAAAGAGACCACACAGATTATTTTTACATTGGAAAAAAATGTCGCAGAAGTCTCTTCGATGATAGCAACCATAAAAGATATTACCGACAAAACCAATCTTCTTTCACTCAATGCCGCCGTTGAAGCCAGTCGTGCTGGAGAACAAGGTAGAGGATTTGCCGTAGTGGCAGATGAAGTACGCAAGTTAGCAGAACTCACCGACAAAGCAACCATTCGTATCGAGTCTATCGTGCATAATATCAATGAAAATGTCAATGATACTCTGAGCAGTATGCAAAATGTCAATCATACGGTCGATAAAGGTATTGAAATCTCAACCCATTCCTTGCAGAGTATTGATGCTATTTTACTCGGTCAAAAAGAGGTTATTTTGGAGATGAAAGAAGATGTTTATAAAATCTATGAAGACTCACAAAACACTATGACACATGCTAATGCTATCACCAGTGAAGTGCAAGAAATTACACGCCTCAATCGCCATGTTCGCACGATCTCAGATAGCGTGACACACCATGTCAATTCACTCAATAAAGCTGTAGGGCAGTTTAAAACTTCCTAAATAGGTAAAACCATTCAATTGTCTTTAAAGCCAATCGCACTATAATAGACCCCTTACATAACTAAAAAGGTCTATTTATAGGCATTGTGTAAGAAAAATTAAGAGAAAAATTCATTTATAAGGTCATATTATGAGTTCTTGGACACGTTCATCTTGGAGAGAAAAACCGATTCGTCAGCAACCTACCTATACCAATCAAGAGGTATTAGTCAGTGTAGAACAAGAGCTTAGCAAATATCCTCCTCTTGTCTTTGCAGGGGAAGTGCGTCAGCTAAAAGCAAGTTTAGCGGATGTTGTTGCTGGTAAAGCTTTTTTATTGCAAGGTGGAGATTGTGCTGAGAGTTTTAGCGAGTTTAATGCCGTCAATATCAGGGACATGTTTAAAGTTCTTCTACAAATGGCAGTGGTCTTAACATTTGCAGGTGGCTGTCCTATCGTTAAAGTAGGACGTTTAGCAGGGCAGTTTGCCAAACCTCGTTCCTCTGATTTGGAAGAGTTTAACGGTGTTAAACTGCCAAGCTACCGAGGGGATATCATCAACGACATTGACTTTACAGAAGATGCACGTGTACCAAACCCAAAAAGAATGCTTAAAGCCTACAACCAATCCGCAGCTACCATGAACCTTCTTCGCGCATTTTCACGCGGTGGTTTGGCGGATTTGCATCAGGTGCATAAATGGACGTTAGGCTTTGTTTCGGAGAGTCCTTTGGGAGAACGTTACCAGCATTTGTGTGAGCGTATTTCCGAAACCCTAGCTTTTATGGAAGCATGTGGTATTACGTCTGCTAATACGCCAAGTATCCAAGAAACTGTCCTTTACACTTCACACGAAGCACTGCTTTTAAATTACGAAGAAGCATTGACCAGACAAGACAGTTTAACGGGTGATTGGTATGATTGTTCCGCACATATGCTTTGGATAGGCGATAGAACCAGAGAAGTGGATGAAGCACATGTTGAGTTTTTAAGCGGGGTTAAAAATCCTATCGGCATCAAAGCAGGACCAACGATGAGCGCTGAGGGCTTAATGAAACTTATCAACAAACTCAATCCAGACAATGAACCAGGACGTTTAAATATCATTATTCGTATGGGTGCAGATAAAATTGAGAGTGAATTTCCAAAACTCGTTCGAGCGGTAAAAGAAGCTGGAAAACATGTATTGTGGAGTATTGATCCGATGCATGGCAATACCATCAAAACCTCCAATAACTACAAAACACGCTCATTTGACGAAGTGCTTCGTGAAGTCAAAGGCTTTTTCAAAGTCCACGAAGAAGAAGGTACTTACCCAGGTGGTGTACATTTAGAGATGACCGGCCAAGATGTTACGGAGTGTATTGGCGGTGCGCAAGATATTACCGAAGAGACATTGGCAAATCGTTATGAAACACAGTGTGACCCACGCTTAAATGCAAACCAAGCGTTAGAGCTGGCTTTCCTTATTGCAGATTCTCTAAAAGCAGCGCGTCAAAGACGTTTAAACGCTTAAAAACCTTTTTACATGTAAAGGGTTAAATCTCTTTACATGTAAATACTTTCTTTGCTTCATTTTTAGCTATTTTTTAATATGTAACTTAAATATTTTTTATTATAATGCACCAACAAAACTCAATTTCTATGGAAAAAACATGAAAAAAGCCGTGATTGAAGCGACTGAAAATTTTTGTTCGACCATTTTATCTGCATCTTTGGAAGAGGGCGACATAAGGGGTAAGAGTTTTTATGGCGCAGCTATTTCATTGTACGAAAATGAATCTGAACACATCTGGTATCTTTTATTTAAACGTGACACACTAGGAGAAATAGCGCAAAACCTTCTTTGTGAAGACAATCTATGTGAAGATGATTTGGATGATTTGCTCAAAGAAATCTCCAATCAAATTGTGGGTTCTGCCAAAGTAATCTTACAACAAAAATACCCACACCATAACTACAAACTCAGCGTTCCTGAGTTTATGGGGCATGTGTGTGAGCCTTTTCCGTTTCAGTTACAAGAGATGCTTTGCTATCAAGTGAAAGAAAAAACCTTTATCATCGGTCGCCAATAGATTTGTTTTTATGGCGACGCTTTCGCTCTTTTTTCTTGTGTAACCAGATATAAATCGCACCCGATACCGCTATCAAACTCACAACAGCAATCGTCACTAAATGCAAATTTTCTTTCAATAAAGCTTCATTTTGTCCAAAATAATAACCCAAAAATGCCAAAATGCTCACCCAAATCCCAGCACCCAAACCTGTGTAGAGTGAAAATAGCCAAAGATTCATCCGAGCAAGTCCTGCGGGCAAGGAGACATACTGACGAATGACTGGAATTAGACGACCGCTAAGTGTTGAGAAAGAACCATGTTTTTGGAAAAAGTTTTCGACTTTTTCTAGTGTTTCCTTGGTGAAAAAAACATAATGCCCATATTTCAATAAAAGTTTTCGACCTAATTTCACGGCTAAATAGTAATTAAACAGCGCTCCAGCAATGCTTCCAAAAATCCCCATCGCAATGGCTATTCCTAAATGCATCTCACCTTTTGAAGCCAAATATCCAGCAGGTATCATGACGACTTCGGAGGGGAAAGGGAAAAAACTACTCTCCAAAAACATCATAAAAAAAATACCCAAATACCCAAAACTCCCAACTGTCTGAACAATCCACTCAATCAAAGCACCCATCTTTTTCCTAATGTTTTAATTCTATGATTTTATTTGCGCACCACGACGCTAAATGTTTATCGTGAGTGATGATAACAATCCCCACGCGATCTAAAAACTGCATTAAAAGCTGCATCACGTGCAATCCTGTGATGTTATCCAGTGCGGAGGTTGGCTCATCGGCTAAAAGAAGTTCTGGTTTCATCAAGAGTGCTCGTAAAATAGAGCATCTTTGTAATTGCCCACCACTGAGTTCATGTGACTTTTTATACAATAAACTTTG
>CAYTVI010000026.1:19308-25506 GCA_964441765.1 uncultured Sulfurospirillum sp. | reverse complement strand
CTTGGAATGCAAAAAATCATCATTGATGCAAAATTGCATGATGAAAAATGGTTAGAACAAAACTCTAAAGGCTTTAAAGAGCTCAAAGCATACCTTGATAAAGAGGTTCATTTAGATGATGTTTCCAAAGTAACGGGTATTCCTTTAGCAATGATTAAAGAGTTGGCTTTATCCTTTGCAAAAGCAAAACCTGCGACCATTTGGATGGGATATGGCATGCAACGCCACACCAATGGTGGCTCGATGATACGTGCTATCGACGCACTTGTAGCAGTCACTGGAAACATCGGTAAATACGCAGGCGGTGCACGCTATGGTCATCTTTCTACATGGAACTTTAACTACGCTGCGCTTACCATGCCAAAACCTGAAGGCAGTATTGGTTACAGTGGACCAGAGGGTGCAAAAGGTGATTTTGCGCAAGTGGGTGGCGCAAAAGCAGCTTATACCGATAGATTTTTAAACATCAATAAAACAGCCCGTGAACTCTTAAATGCTAAAGAGCCAAAAGTGCGTCTTTTGTGGGTGGCATGTAAAAACGTCTTTGGACAAGATTTTGACCGTAATCAGCTCATTCGTGCTTTCCAACAACTTGACCTTGTGGTCGTTGCGGATCAATTCTTCAATGAAACCGCAAAATGGGCAGACATCGTTCTTCCTGTTACGACACAATTTGAAGAATACGATGTCAATGTCTCTTACTGGCACTATTGGCTTACGCTTAATGAACAAGCCATCAAGCCTTTATTTGAAGTCAAATCTGACCTTGAAATCGCTGCCTTACTTTCAAAACATATGAACAGACTCTCTCCTGGTTCATGTACTTTCCCACAAAGTATTGATACTAAAGAGATGATGATTAAGGAGTTTAACCCTGGTATTTATGAGCAATTTGGCATCAAGTCGTGGGAAGAGCTCAAAAAAGGACCGGTCAAAGCCAAAGCGGTTATTCCGTATGCAGATGGCAAGTTCCAAACGCCTAGTGGTAAATATGAGTTCTATTCTGAAAAAGCTTTAGAGCTCTTTGGCAGTGCGATACCAAAATACCTTGAAGTACGAAAACCTTACGATAAATTCCGTATGACCTCACCTCACAGCAGATGGAGCCTTCACTCTCAGTTCCAAAACCTTGAGTGGATGGAAGAGCTTCACCCAGAGCCATACGTTTACATCAATCCAGATGATGCCAAGGCTAAGATGGTTGAAGAAGGCGATACTGTAGCGGTCTTTAACAAACAAGGCTTACTCAGACTTAAAGTCAAACTGACCGACAACGTTCAATCAGGAACCGTTTTGATGTACGAACAATGGTACAACAACAACATCTACAACGTCAATGAACTCGTCGATGATACCTCATCGGATATGGGTGCTTTCAAAACAGGTGCTCCTGGCGTTGCGCTCCACGATACCTTTGTTAATTTTAGAAAAATATAAGGGAGATTATTATGCAAAAAGCTTTTTTAGTAGACGGCAGTATCTGCCTTGGATGTAATACATGTGCGATGGCCTGTAAAAATCAGTATCATCAAGACAAAGGTATTTTATGGCGTAAAGTCAGAGAAGTGGGGGCTGAGGATTATTTGATTGACAACAATAACATCTTGCCCACACTGGTTTCGTATCAAAAAGCGCCTAAGGTCAGTATGCCTATTGAGCGTTTTTACTTCTCTTTGGCGTGTAACCACTGTGAAAATCCTGCGTGTGCAGCCATCTGTCCTGTAGGTGCTCACGTTAAAGATGCAAAGACTGGTATCGTTAAACACGACCAAAGCGTCTGTATCGGATGTGGCGGTTGTGTGAAAGCGTGTCCTTTTGGTGCTTCTAAATTTAATGAGAAAATGGGCAAAGCTGAAAAATGCAGTATGTGTTGGGAGAGACAAGATGAGGGCAAGCAAACCGCGTGTGTTCAAGCATGTCCTGTCGGTGCCATCATGGTTATTGACATCCATGACCCTAAATACAGCAATGCAGGAACACCTGCACCTGTGGGCATTGACTACGCCATTAATGCAGAGACAAAACCTAGCACACGCTTCATTCTTCCAAGCATGCCAAAAGAGGTCTATAGACTGCCAAAAGGCTAAACGATGAAATCTCTTTTATCACTTTTAACGCTATTTGGGGTGATATGTTCATACAGTTGGGGCTCACCTGCCCCTGCTGTATGCAATTTTGGTGACCCTATGTTTGAAACACTCTCACATCAAACTGTTCGTATTGAGCTTCCAAAGCAGTTTTTAGTCGGTCAAGAAAACTTGGTTATAATACATCTTGAAAAGCCCACTCTACCATCTGGTTACATGGTAAGTGTGCTCGTCGATACCCTAAAAGCGCCGAAAAAAAAGCCTGAACTTCAAGGTTGGTACCCTAAAACGGTTATTAAACCTTTAGAAAGCGGTGTTCATGAAATTGCTTTACATGTAAATCTGATTTATAAAAGCAGTTGAGGTGGTATACAAGTTGCCAGTTTGGCAAAAACAAATATTATTTTTACCGCACACCACGTTAAAGAGGGAGGATAAAGAGTGGAAAAACTATTTTTAGAACGTCTAAAAACGTTAACAATTCTTTATGCAGAAGATGAAGAGGGTATCCGTGAAAACGTTGCAGCTTCGTTACGCTACTATGTCAAAGAGGTCATTGAAGCTGAAAATGGCAAAATGGCATTGGAGCTTTACGAAGCAAAGCATCCAGACATTGTGATTACCGATATTTTGATGCCACTGATGAATGGGATTGATTTGGTCAAGCAGATTCGTAAAAAAGACCAAACAACACCGATTGTGATTACCTCCGCACACACTGATAAAGAGTATTTACTTAACGTTGTCAATCTTCATTTGGAGCATTACGTTATCAAACCTGTCACATTTAATGACATCATGATGGTTCTCTCTCAATGCCTCAAACGTATCTGCCAATCCCACGCGATTGTGTATGAACTTCCTTGTGGTTATCGCTACGACTTTGACCATAAGCATCTTTTCTTTGAAGAAGAGGAGATTCATCTTAACAAAAAAGAGATTGTTTTTTTAGAGCTCTTGCTTCACAATAAGCACCGTGTGGTCTCGTATGAAGAGTTGCAAGAGTTTGTCTGGCAAGACAGCGTGATGACCGATAGTGCGCTGCGCTCTTTGGTACGTAATTTACGTAAAAAACTGCCTCGCGATTTTATCACCAATCTCTCAGGAGTGGGGTATCGATTTGAAATGTGCTAAGCTTTGGCTTTTGAGCTTTTTAATCGCTTACCTTACCTCTTTATCCTACGCGAAAGAAGAGAGTCCTTCCTTTTACTATCGAGGGGATGATACGAGTACGCAACTCATTCACACACGCGTTGAAGGCTCTCACATCAAAGTTTTTTTCCCCACCATGCCCTATTTGTATCTCTCTAAACTTATCAATGGAACCTTAGTACGCTCGAGTGGAAATATCGATGGGTGGGAGTATATGTTGGCAACCTCGTATCAAAAAATTGATGAACTCACCTATGATTTTATCCTAAGGAAAGGTGTCTTATTTCAAGATGGAACCCCTTTTAACGCAGACTCTGTCATCGAAAATTTTATCTTTTTTCAAAAAGACCCGTTTGTCTACTCAGACATTCACAAACGCCTCAAAAAGGTCACCAAAATCTCAGACTTTCACGTGCGGTTTCATCTCCATAAACCCTATGGAATGCTTTTAAACGACCTAACAACCATCAATATTTATTCACATGCTTATTTGCAAAAACGAGGATGGAGTACAGGAGAGGGTTCAACCAGCAACAGCACGCAAGAACCAGGAGCATATGGGCTAGGACCGTATATCTTGGTAGAAGGGTTTGCGACAGGACGCTACCAAACACCCATCATCAAACTCAAAGCCAATCCCTACTACTACGAAAAAGGTTTACCTTACATCGAAAATATCACCCTTTTTACAGAGCTTACCTCTAAAGAAGCCATTCACATGGCATTGGAAGAAGAAGGCTCGTTAGATATCGCACCCATTCCTTTTAACAAAAAAGTTGAAACCGTCCTTTCCAAATACGCAAGGCTTTATACCAAGCCCTCAACAAATAATATCTCTATCTATTTTAATATGCTAAAACCTGAGGGAAAACTCAAAGACAAACGCATTCGCATCGCTCTTAACAAAGCCATCAATCAAAAAAATCTTCTCAATTTTGTCTATAAAAAAGAGGGCTATTTAGCTCCAACAGAAGCCTCTGTCAATTATCGTTCCGTCAAGCTCGCCACGAGGGATCTTTTAACGTGGGGAGAGCGTCGAGAACAAGCGGGCGAACACGAAGAAGCTGAGCTTAAAAGTATTCTCAATGGTTTACATGTAAAAGTTGTCACGATGGAGCGTTTTATGTTTTTATGGCGTGGTATCGAGCACCAATTACAAAAATACGGTGTTACCTTAGAATATACCATTACTCCCAGTGAAAAAGAGATTTATGAGCAACTTCTCACCAACAGACAATCGCCTAAAGAGTGGGACATCTTGACATGGGGCAATGATGATTGGTGCAGTAATCACCCTTGGACAGCCTTTTTTGCCTATAGAACCTCCGATAAATGGTCAGCCATAGACCAAGATGAAACGATGCAAGAGTACATCGAACACTTTTTTGACCTTGAATTTCAAAGCACCGCCTTTGATGCCATTGTCAAAAAGATTGTTCAACGAGCGTACGAAGAGGCTTACATGCTTTTTGTCCCCTCTCCCAATATCGTTTTAGCGGTCAATAAAGAGATTTATTACGAGCCCTCTTCCGTACTCTTAATGCCTTTATGGAAAGCTAAACTAACGCGTTTTCACTGGTCGATTAGAGGCAAAGAGACTCCCTACCCTACCGAGAGACACTCGCCTATGTTTCCACTAAGGTTTAATTATGATTAAATATTTATCCATGCGCTACAAGTTTTTAGTAATGGCATCTTTGGGTGTTTTAGCGATTGCAACGCTCTCTTTTTTAGCATTTGACATTACTGAAAAAGGGGTGTTTAATGTCAATAAAGTGTTTGAAGACTCCAAAAGGGTTCAAACCATTCAACAAAGCTATATTTTGCCTCTTTTTAAATTAAGAGAGCTCTCTTTATCGCTTGTTATGGCACCTAATGAAGATTTACGCAAGGGCATTTCAGAACAACTCACCCTCTCGCTAGCACAAATGGAGCCCTCATTTAGCCTCCTTGATGAAGCCATCTATAAACGATGGTTAAACTATGTAGGGCTTTTGAGTGCCACACAGGCTTATTTGGATTATGGGTTTGAAGAGGGGGCTTTTATCAGCGCTAACACGTTAGAGCGAGACCAGTTTTATGCCCTGATGAATGCCTTAGAAATTTTGCAACGCAACGAACTTCAAAACTCTTCAGACACCTTCAATGAAGCCAATCGCCAAGCGATTAATTCCAAATACTTTATTACCAGTTGGCTTGCTGTGGTGGTGTTATTGACCCTTCTTTTTGGCTTTTTAATTGCTAAAAATATTGTCGATTCCATCCAAAAAGTACAACAAGGATTGCGACAGTTTTTTGACTATCTCAAATCTCCTTCAACCGAAGAGGCCAAACGTATTTTTATTCCCCTTGTTAACAAAGACGAATTAGGCGACATGGCGCGACAAATCAATGCCAATATTGAGACCATTCAATACAACTTGGTCAAAGATAGCCAACTCATCGAAGATGCCACCAGCGTTGTCGAGGATTTGAAACATGGAAACCTCAACAGACGTTTGGTGCAAGCAGGCAACTCGGCACAACTCAATCTTCTCAAAGAGGTGATGAATGAGATGCTTGATAATCTTGAACTTCGTATTCAGCAAGAAATCGCTGAGAGAACCAAACAAGAACAGCTCCTCATCCAACAAAGCAAACTCGCCGCTATGGGCAATATGATAGGCAATATCGCACATCAATGGAGACAGCCTTTAGGAGAGATTAACGCTATTTTGATGCATATTGGCGTACGTCACAGTTTTAAAGATTTTAGTGAAGAGTTTTTAACACAAAAAATCAACGAATGCAATAAAATCACCTCCTATATGTCCAATACCATCAGCGACTTTCAAAACTTTTTTAAACCCTCAAAAGATAAAGAGATTTTTGAAATCAACGATGCATGTAGACGAGCCAGTGCTATTTTACACGCCTCTTTGAAGTACCATCTCATCACCTTTCACTTTGAAGAATCCAG
>CAYTVI010000026.1:0-19208 GCA_964441765.1 uncultured Sulfurospirillum sp. | reverse complement strand
ATTGGTCTGTACATGACAAAGATGATTATTGAAAATAACATGAACGGTATCATTGTGGTGAAAAACACTGAAGCGGGTGTGCTTTTTACCATCAAACTGAAGCTTTTTCACGAGATTTAAGAAGATTTATTTGAGTTTGGTCGCTTCTTCTTTGGCGATGGCATCGCATCGTTCGTTTTCAGGATGTCCATCGTGCCCTCGCACCCACACACCTTTGACCTTGTGCATTTTAGAAACCCGAAGATACTCTGCCCAAAGCTCAGGATTTTTCACTTTTGCAAAGCCTTTTTTGACCCAACCAGACAACCACTCATTGATTCCTTTGACCACATAGCTTGAATCGCTAATCAACGTCACATCGCAAGGCTCTTTGAGTGCTTCAAGCCCTTTAATGACCGCAAGCAGTTCCATTTGATTATTGGTCGCATCCCTCACACCACCGCTGATGATTTTTTCATTCTCACCATACCGTAAAATGGCACAATAGCCCCCAAATCCTGGATTTCCAAGAGAGGAGCCATCACAGAAAAGAGAGATTTTCTTCATGACTCAAAGGCGCTAATGAAGTTTGAATACAAACGGTGTTGATGCTTTGACAGTTAGGGCATCTATAAAAATGAATCGGAAATATTTGCTTACATTCGGTGCACAAATACTCAAAACTCAGCGTTGCATCGGTATACCCATGAAACCGAAGTTTGGCTAAGGTCTCAAGCGCAAAAATAGGTTTTTGGCTTGGTATGTAAGGTATTTCACCTTTTGCCATACGGATTTGTTTGAGCGTATCATCATTACATGTAATGTTCACATCTTCCATGTACCACAAGGTATCAATCATCTGCTCAAAAGGCAAATCTTCACAAAAATGCACATCTAAACTCATGCCATACTCTCGCATCAGCTCAAATAAACGACGCTTTAAGAAAGGTGCTTCTAAAGAGAGTTCTTTGAGTTTTTCAATTTTTTGCGACTCTTTTAGCGTTCCATCTTTTGAAATGGCAAGAAAGCGCAAAAAGTTGCGCTGTAAATCAACTTTGGCTCCTAGCTCTTCTAAGGAATCTAACACTTCTTCGGCTTTGTCAAATTCTTGGAGTTGTTCATACGCAACGGTGAGATATTTTAAGGATTCTTCATTACGAGGGTAAAGACGTAAGGACTCTAAAAAGACCTCAGAACTTCGGCGCAAAAAACCTGCTTTAAAATAGATTTTTCCCAAAGCAGAGAGTAAATACTGCTTCTCATCCCTTCCCTTAACACGTTTTAGTGCCACCAGATAGATATTAATCGCCTTTTCATAATCCCCACTTTTGCCATACGCATGGGCTAAAAGGGCTAAAGACTCCAAAGGAATTGTCGCATCTTCTAAAAGCTTTTTGTATTCGCTCTCATCAGTCACAATTTCAAACTTTTTGACAAATTTTTCGATGCTTTGTTTCTCTTCTTTATTTTTAAACACCCCCCACCAATAATTGGCAAACGAGATGACAAAAACAATCGCACATAAGATGATGATACCAAACAAAGGGTCACGGTATGCTATAAAAAAATTATCCAAAGTCTATCCTTGAGAGTGTCCTAAAAGTTGTCTATTATACCAAACTTGCTATAATTTAGTCATGATAGATAAATCGTCCATAGAAAACTTAAAACAACGGCTAGATATTGTTGATGTCGTAGGCTCTTACTTGGAGCTGAAAAAAAACGGTGCAAACTATAAGTGTGTCTGCCCGTTTCACAACGATACCAGCCCCAGTCTTGTGGTAAGCCCCTCTAAACAAATTTATCACTGTTTTGCCTGTGGAGCTGGGGGTGATAGCATTAAGTTTGTTATGGAATATGAAAAACTCCCCTACCCTGAAGCGATTGAAAAACTAGCCCTTATGTGCAACTTCTCTCTCTCCTACACCTCAAAAGAAGGGGTTAAGCGAGAAGATAGAAAACTGATGGAAAATCTCAATCTGTTTTACATCAAACACCTTGATACCCATCCAAGTGTACGAGACTATATCCATAAACGAGGTATCTCTGAAGCAACGGCAGAAAAATTTGAGTTAGGCTACGCCCCTGCCTCTCACGTTACATTAGACTTTTTACGCTCTCGTGGTTTTATGATGAGTGAAGCCATCGAATATGGTGTAGCAGGAAATGGCGAAAGTGGAGGAGCGTATGCGCGTTTTATCGAACGACTCACCTTTCCTATTTATACCCCTAGTCAAAAACTCGTTGGTTTTGGCGGTCGAACACTTTCCAACCATCCTGCCAAATATGTCAATTCACCTCAAACCAAATACTTTAACAAATCCCAGCTTCTCTATGGTTACCATCTTGCCAAAGAGACGATTTTCAAAGCTAAGTCCATCATTATCACGGAAGGTTATTTGGATGTCATCATGTTGCATCAAGCAGGTTTCACGCAAGCTGTGGCAACATTAGGAACAGCGCTTACAAATGAGCATTTACCCCTCATTTTGCGAGGGGATCCTGAAGTGATTGTGGCGTATGATGGAGACAGTGCAGGAGTGAGTGCCGCACTCAAAGCCTCGATGCTTCTTTCTCAACATGGCATCAAAGGCGGTGTGGTGCTCTTTGGTGGAGGCATGGACCCTGCGGATATGGTTCAAAATGGGATGATTATGGAGTTAGAGAGGCTTTTCCGAACTCCTCAACCCTTCATCGAATTTGCACTTGAGCGTATTGTCAAAAAATACACGTTAAGCGACCCACTTTCTAAACAAAATGCGCTTGATGAAGCGATGCTCTTTTTAAAGACTTTACCCCAAACGCTTCAAGAAAGCTACACAGGACTGCTCTCTAGTACACTCAATATCAATCAAAATTTAGTCAAAGTCAAAACCCATAAACCTCAGCGTTTGGATAAAAAAGAACGAACATTTGAGGATATGTTGGAACTGACCATCATCAAAACCATTTTGCATGAACCCAATCTTATCGATACCGTCTTAGACACCATCGATGCTTCAATGTTTAAAACACACAGCGAAGAGTTTTCTCTTTTGCTTAGCAACCAACTTGAGCATCCAAAACTCAGACGTATTATGCTTTGGGATGATGTCAAAGTGTACGATGAAGCCTCACTCATCTCTTCTATGATAACCTTTTTACACGGCTATTATATGGAGTGTTTTACACAAATCAAATCCAATAAAAATTTAAGCTATGAGAAAAAACAGTTTCTCATTCGCAAAGTCCAAAATAAAATTCAAACTCTCAAAAAAGGTGAACTTGTCCCCTATGAAAGCATTAGCACTCTTTAGCGGTGGTTTAGATAGCATGTTAGCTATGAAACTGCTCAGTGACCAAGGCATTGAAGTCATTGCCTTACACGTCGATATCGGATTTAACTCTAAAAAAGCAGCGCATGAAAATTTAGCCAGACGCGCACAAATAGCAGGTGCCCGCCTTGAAGTTGTCGATGTTCACAATGAATATTTACAAGAGGTTTTATTTAACCCTCGTTATGGTTATGGTAAACAATTCAACCCTTGCATTGACTGTCATGGCTACATGTTTAGGCTTGCCAAAACGCTTCTTTCAGAATTTGGCGCTTCTTTTGTGATTACAGGAGAAGTGGTGGGACAACGCCCCATGAGCCAAACCAAAGAAGCCCTTCGTAATGTTAAGCGTTTAGCGGATGACTTAGATGAAAACCTCATTTTACGTCCCTTAAGTGCGAAGCTCATGGAAGAAACAACGCCTGAGAAAAAAGGCTGGGTCGATAGAACGCGCTTGCTTGATTTTAATGGCAGAGGCAGAAGCAGACAACTAGAGCTGGCAAAAAGCTTTGGCTGGGATGATTATCCAAGCCCTGCTGGAGGCTGTTTGCTCACCGATATTCAATTTAGTGCGCGTATTAAAGATTTGCTAGCATACGAAACATTTGAGACATCAGATACGTTAATTTTAAAAAATGGCAGACACTTTAGGCTAGAAGATGGGGCAAAACTGGTTCTTGGACGCAATCAACATGAAAATGATTTTTTAGAGTGTGTTCAAAGCAGTAAATACCTCCCTTTACATGTAAAAGAATTAAACGCTCCCTCAGGACTTTTAAGTACCAATGCTTCAAAGAAAGATCGCCTTGAAGCGTGTAAAATTCTCCTTTCTTATACCAAAGCTGATGAAAATGCATTTTATGATGTAGGTGTTGGTGAGGTGTTTATTCACGCCTGTCCCTATCCTTCACGGGATGAAGCAAAAAAATATTTGATATAACTTTAAAACTTTTTTCGATATTATTGAAACTTATTTGACACAAGGATGAAAACTTAATGAGCGCACATGAAAAGATGGTTTTTTTAGTAGTAGATGACTCGAAAATATCACGTAAATGGCTTATAGAGATGATTCCTCCTAAAATCATGGAAAATGCTATCATCATTGAAGGGTGCAACGGAGAAGAAGCCGTTAACCTTTACAAAGAGCACGCCCCTGATATCGTTTTTTTAGATATCACCATGCCCATTCTTGATGGCATTGAAGCACTCAAACAGATCAAAGCGCTCAATGCAGAAGCCCTTGTTGTCATGGTCTCTGCGGATCGACAAAAATCAACCCATCAAAATGTACTCTCTTTAGGTGCTAGTGCCATTTTGTCAAAACCCGTTGATGGCAACGAGTTTCGCTCCACTCTTTTAGGTTTGGTGTTCTAATGAGTACCTTCTCCTTTAACCAAGCACAAGAAGATACCCTTAAAGAGCTTATCAACGTCTCTTTTGGTGTGGCAGCTTCGCTGATTGGCGATTTACTTGAAAGCCATGTGAAACTCCATATTCCAGAAATTTCGACTATTGCCATTGATAATTTTGATGCAAAAACCCTTGAACTCTTAGGCGAAGAAGCAGAGTTTTATCTGACAAAACAGCGTTTCATAGGCTCATTTAATGGTGAAGTGATTTTTATTTTTACACCTCAAAGTGCGCATTCATTTTGCAACCTTTTGTTACGTCAAGAAGAGCGTTTAAATGAAGCCGATACCAAGTCGTCTATCTTAGAACTCACCAATATTATTACCTCTGCATGTATCAGCCAATTTTGTGAAATTATCAACGGACAGACGGTTTTCCAAGTTCCATCTATTGAAAAACGTGATATCGCTTACCTAGACAAATATGAAAAAATAGTGGGTTATGAAAATGTCATTGTGATTAAAACAGCCCTTGATGTTGAAGAAAAAAACATTTTAGGTCATATGTTTATTTTGCTCAACAACCGTATGCTTGAGCACTTACAATACATTATGGATGAACTTTAATCATGGTTAATTGCGAACGTATTATTGACTCCATTAATGTCGGAATTTTAACGATTGATAATAATTTAAATGTTTTATACATGAACAAATGGTTTGCCATTCATGCCGATTTAGATGCAGAAGCGACCCTAGGCAAGCATCTACCAGAGCTTTTTAACTTTTTGCCACACCATTTAGCTTCTTTAAAACGCCATATTAAAACAGCCCTTGCTTTGCAAACACCTTCCTTTTACACCGCTGATTCTAATGGCTATCTTTTTCCTATGAAACACTCACTCACCACAAAGTCTATTTTTGAATATATGCAACAAGACATTACCATCGTTCCATACGATGTTCAAAAAAAACAAGTCTCTCTTTTAGTCTATGACCAAACCGTTTTGATGGAAGAAAAAAGTAAATGCCATAGAGAAAGTATGGAGCTTGCAAAAGCGGTCAAGATTGCCAATGCCACCATTAAAAAACTTCAAAATGCTAAAAGTAAATTGGTCAAACAACAAGAAATTATTTACAAACAAGCTCACTTTGACCACCTCACCGGCTTAGCCAATCGTACACTACTGCACGAGCGTTTACAAGTTCTCTGTGAAGATGCGTACAACAATGGAAAACTTTTTGGTGTCTTATTTCTTGACCTTGATCGTTTCAAAGAAGTCAACGATACATTAGGTCACGATGCGGGGGATCAACTCTTAGTCCATGTTGCCAAAGTCTTGCTTTATGCAACACGCAAGAGTGATACGGTTGCGCGTATGGGTGGTGATGAATTTATCATTCTACTCGATGACATTATCGATGAAACCACCTTAATTAGAATTGCTCAAAAGATTATTGATGCGGTTGCTGTACCACTCACGATTCATCATCAAAATTTACATGTAACGACCAGTATCGGCATTAGTCTTTTCCCTCAACATGGAGCCGACTTTAATGAGTTGATTAAAAATGCTGACAGAGCTTTGTATGAAGCAAAGGCTGCGGGAAGAAATAATTATAAAATCTTTCATTCCTCAAAAGCATAATACTTTCTTTATCAAAAAAAACTTTTTTTAGCTACAATAGTTTCATTATTTTGAGCATAGGTGCCTTTTAATGAATGAGCCTTTAAAAGAACTGATTGATTTGTGCCAAGAGTATACGCTCTTATACGTTGAAGATGATGTGCAAACACAAGAGAGTATGAATGCCATCCTGACACGTATTTTTGGGAAAGTTTACTTAGCGAGTAATGGGGAAGAAGGGTTGATGCTTTTTCAGCAGCACTCTCCAGATATTGTCATGACCGATATTCAAATGCCTAAGCTCAATGGCTTAGAGATGGCAAAGGCGATTAAGGAACACTCCGAGAAAACCCCGATTATTATCACAACCGCTTTTAACGAAGAACGCTATTTTTTAATGGCGATTGAAAACGGTGTTGATTCGTTTTTACTCAAACCCATAGATAAACAAAAACTTCTTCACATACTCACCAAAACGGTAACCCATCTTGCCTATCATGCGAAAGCACAAGAACTAGAAGCATTAAAAAAAGTTGAAGAAATTAATCGAGCTTCAGAAGAATCGATTCAAAACCTTTCCAATCTTCTTCCTTTTCCGGCTCTTTTTTATAAAGAGAATCAGCTGGTTTTTATCAACACCCACGCCCAAAAAACATTTGAGCGCGTTTCTCTTGAAAGCTTTACGCACGAAACCACTTTTGTCAGTACCTTTCATATTACAAAAGATAAAAAACAAAAAATCAAACTACCCTCTGCCAATGGCTTAAACCGTAGCTATTGGGTCTATCCAAATGCTCTTTTTATTGGTGTAGATTATACATTGGTGCAAGCCTATATTTTTGTGGATATTACAGTTATGGAATATCAAAAATTAAGGCTTAATGCGTATAGTCATTTTTTGGCAAAACCATCTATTGAACTACCTCAGCCTCACGAATCCTTCTTAAATGCTAAAACAATAAGTGCTAGAGCATTTTTTACAAGCCTTGATCATAAACAACGAAGCACACTAGAAGAGTTTCAAGAGTTACATGAATATGCCGTCCATTTTGCTTATGATTTTCAACACGCTCCAAGCGATGCTTTACGCGCTAAAATTATTGAAATCTATCGCTGTTATGCAACCTTAATGCATATCTTGCCCGAATTTTGTGAATTAGAAATCATGCTAAATAACGTGATAGAACACCTCATCCATACATCCATAGGCACAATAGAGAGTCAAAAACTCTCCACCATGCTCATTCCATTATCGGAAGTACTTGTTCAATGGTACTCCACCCTTTTTATCACTCAAGATGCCACCGATATTCATCACTATGACCATACAATAAAAGCATCGTGTTTACATGTAAACATTACATTAGCATTGGATATGCCCAAGGAAGATTTACACCTCTCCTAATCGGATGATAAATTGAGCCCCTATTTGCGTATTATGTACTTCTAGTTTTCCACTCATATTTTTTTCAATAATGATTTTAGACATATACAAACCTATGCCTGTCCCTTCACCTTGTTCTTTTGTTGTAAAGTACGGCTCAAAGATACGTTCAAAAATCGTCTCATCAATCCCGCCAGCATTATCTTCAATCGAAATAACATTTTTATTAAGATGAATGGTGATTTTGCCTGAAGGTATATTTCGCTCTAAAAGAGCATCTTTTGCATTAGCTAAAATATTCAAAATAACTTGCTGAAACTCCCCTCTAAATCCATAATAAATATAATCTTCGCCTGTGATTTCTATCTCTATATTGCGATTGTGAAATTGAGCGCTTTGCAAAGCAATGGTTTCTAAAATGGCCTCTTTAATCGAAAAATGCTGTTTTTCTTTATCGATTTTGAAAAAATTTCTGAAATCATCAATTGTTTTACTCATAAACATAATCGTTTTTTTATTTTTTGCAATAAATGCATCAATAAATGTCTTATCGATTTTCCCTTCAGCAAACTCATCATCTAAGTTTTGGATATTTAGATTTAAGACATTTAAAGGCTGTCGCCATTGATGTGCAATGGCACCCATCATCTCGCCCATGGATGAGAGTTTTGATTTTTGGATAAGAAATTGGCGCTCTATTTCTTGTTCTTTTTCTATTTTTGTTCGTGCGGCTATCTCTTCTTCGACACGTTTATCCAAGGCTTCATTGAGCGCTTTGAGCTCATTTTCCATCATCTTACGCTCAGTAATATCATCAATAAACCCATGCCATAGAACAGAACCATCCGCTTCTTTTTCTGGAAGTGCATTCCCAAAAAGCCACCGAACTTCGCCATCCTCAAAACGTACACGGTATTCATGCCGCCATGGCGTTAATTCTAAGGCTGATTTTTGAATACTTTCAATAATACTTTTTTTATCTTCAGGATGCAAGATTTCAAAAACTTTTGAAGCGTCTTCTTTGACTTCTTGAGGAGTTACCCTATAGATATCATAAATTGCCGCACTTGCAAATGGAAATGCGGAACTTCCATCACGTTTAAGCCTATATTGATACACCACACCAGGAATACGACTTGCAATTTTTTGAATCCGCTCCATCACCTCCTTTTGTGCCTCTTCTGCTTGTTTACGCTTTGTTATGTCCGTTAAGATGCCTCGATACCCACTAAAGACTCCTTGTTTATCATACAGTGGCGTGGCATTGATGAGAACCCATAAAGGCTTACCCTCTTTTGTCACAAGCTGGTCTTCTTTATTCACCAAAGGCTCTCTAGCATTAAAAATCCAACGTGCCCTTTCTTCAAATCCTTGATAGGCATTTTTATTGTACATGTCATAAAAGTACATCTTATGTTCAACTTCGCTTGGTACATACCCCGTCAAAGAATCTTCTACTTCGCTGATATAAGTAAACATACCATATGCATTGATTTCCCAAAAAATCGTACGGCTTTGTGTAGCGAGCTCCTTAACCCTTTTTTCACTCTCTTGAGCCTTGGTTTGTTGTAAAACAATCTGTGCATCCGTTCGGTGCAAAAGTTTATAAATAAACCCTAGAATAGCAACCAATGTCAAAAAACCTATCATTGTACTGGACAAAGCAAAACGTACAAAGTCCTCTTTATCGTAGCTGATATCATGCAAAAGAATAATATCGCCTAGCTTAACCCCCTCAGCATCATGTAAAGCTTTATGGTAAGCAAACCATGACTTATTGTCAAAAAACATTTCAGCATAATAGCGTTTTGTATCATTTTCATTTAAAAAACGTGAAAGATGAGGAAATGTTTTGCGTGAACTATAAACCATAACACGCTGGTTATACTCATTCCACGAAAATGAAAATCCTTCTTGTATAACACGCTCTTCATAAGCACTTTGCGTCACATAGGCTTTATCAACAAAAACAGCAAAATGGCTATCAAGCCTTACATGTAATGCATCAAAAATGCTATCAATACTTTTTCCAAATTCTACATACCCTATGCACGCATTCCCCTCAAAGATAGGATGCACTGTCCGTAAAAAGAGAGTGCCTGATTTGCTAACCTCTATGCTCCATGCCATTTTTTGTGATTTTTCTGCTTCCAGTAGCACAAAGCTATTGACACTATCACCTTGCATATGAGGTGAATGCAGGCGCATAAGGGCTTTACGTTGAGCATCAAAAAAAGAGAGATGAAGAATATTGTGTTCTTTTCTTAGGGTATAAAACAAGCTATGCCACTGTGTCTCAAAAGTATGCTTATCATTTTTTTTAAGTGCATCAACGGTTTTTTCATCCAAGATGATAGACTCAGCCACTAAAGCAAGTGCACTTGCTTCTTGTTTTAAAAGCAAATGCATACTTAAAGACATATCCCCTGCACTTTTTCTCGCATCATCTGTGACATGATGATGAAAATGCTGCAATAAAATAAATTCCAATGCTCCAAAAAGAATCATCAAAATGGCCACTAACCATGTCATCAAATGACGGAAAAGTGGCTTTCGTACAGGTTTTTTGGTAAAACTTTCCCAATAAAACATTAAAAAAACTCTATCTCATCATCTCCACCTGTATCAACGCTTTTATCTTCAAAAATGGCTTCTGTTTGAATACATGAAGAGAGCAATGACGCATCAAGATAGTGGATATCACGAGCCACTTGCGTGATAAAAACATTTTCACGCCATGTGTTTAAATCGTGCAGAAGATTAAGAAGCATGGAGGAGAGTTTTTTCACTTTTTCCTCTTCAAATTGATCTTCTGTGAGCGTGCTTAAAAAGTTAATCAATGTCTGCACAGCAAATCCTAAATGCGCAAAATCAATCAACTCCGCCAAAACATTGGCGTACTCTTGAAAATTATCACAAACGATCTCCATGGAACGCTTAGAAGGATGTTTTTCAAAATCTAAAATAGCCTTATCAATCTCATCATTAATCATCTCTAAACTATCGATTTTTGGCATAAAAGAGATGGCTGTATTTTCAACATAATCAGCAGCGCCAAGCACATTAGTATGTGTTTTGTTGAGTACTTCTTTAACCTCATCACTGATTACAAGGTTATCTTTAGTAACCAAAGGGGAGGCTTTATCTAAAGCAAACGAGAGCATCTCTTTAGAAAGAATATACTTTGCTGTTGGAAAGTGTTTTTGTAAAATATTTTTAATGACGGTGCTACGAAGCGCATTTACATGTAAAAGCATCATATAGAGCTTTTCAGGGCTTTCTTCCACAACAATTTGAAATGTAATATTGTTTTTCAGTAACCATAAACCAAAACCATAGATAAGGCGCACACAATCACTCAAATCTAAAACATCTTTTTCACCCTTAAGCCAATAATCCCAATACTCCGCTAAAGCCTCTTCTTTTGCCACATGAAAACACAATGTTCGATTATAAATAGATGCACTAAAAGGGTTGAGAACCTGTGCGGGTGCTTGCACCAAACTGCTCTCGTTGCGTGCATGGCGAAGTTCAATAATTCTAAGGTACTGTCCAATACGTTTTGTAAACAGCTCACTTTTCAAAGGCTTTGTTAAATAATCCTCGGCACCCAAAGAGAGCATTTTATGTTTAGAAGCTTCATCATCAAGGGCGCTCAGTGCAATAATCATACAATTTTTATGAACTTGCTTAATAAATTTTGTTGCCTCAAAACCATCAAGATTGGGCATCATAATATCCATAAAAATCAAATCATAATGCTGTTTAACACACATCTCAACAGCAATTTGCCCATCTTCTGCTTCGTAAATTTCTACGCCTTCTACTTCTTCAAGCAATAAATTCAGTGTCAATCGGTTATTATCGTTGTCATCAACAATGAGTACTTTGACCATTGTTTACTCCCTTCGCATTTTTGTTAGTATAAACTTAGTCCCACCTAAAGCTTCAGAATCTTCAATACGGTAGCCAAGATTCAAACCCTCACAGAGCAATTTGACAAAATTGAGCCCAATACCTGTTCCTTTCTTTTCCATACTTGTAAGTCCTTTAGCATCTTGTTGATACAGCTCAAAAACACCGTGTTTATTCACAATACCTTTTCCATCATCTTCGATGATAATATCAATTTTTTCGCTATCACTCAACAATAAAATTCTTGCCTGTGTTGTTCCATACTTGATCGCATTAGAAAGAACATTGGCAATGATTTGTTTAAAACGATGCTCATCCAAAGAGACATAAGGCTCACTGCCATCATCAAAAAAAGAGATGGTGCGTTTATACTCTTGCGCTAATGCGCTATGGGCTTCTATCACTTCTTGAATCGTCCCTTTTAAATCAAAAAGTGTGTAATTGAAGTTGAGTTTATTGTTTCTTAGACGACTTAAATCCAAAATATTGGTCACATTTTCAAGCATGGAAGAAGCACTTTTATAAATCTGCTCTAAAAGATGTTTACGCTTTTCTTTGGGTATCTCTTCAATACGGTGCATATTTTTATGCAAATATTGCGAAAAATTGATAATAGCATTGAGTGGAGTTTTAAGTTCATGGGTAAAAAGAATTAAAAAAGAGTCTTTGGCTTCAGAGAGGTTTAGCTGCTCTTGTGCTTCTCTTTCTTTGGCTTGCAAAGAACGCTTTTCTTCTAACATCTGTGTGATATCTCTGCGAATAGCAATATATTGTGTAATCTTTCCCGTTTTGTGCTCAACAAAAGGAATAATAATCGTATCGCCCCAAAAATCACTCCCGTCTTTATTGCGGTTTAACAATCGTCCTCGCCAAACCTTTCCTTTACTAATCGTAGACCACATCTCTTCAAATACCTCATTAGGTGTGGATGGATGGCGCATAATACGATGGTTTTTTCCTAAAACTTCTTCTTTGGTATACCCTGTTATTTTCGTAAAATTATCGTTGATAAATGTGATATTGCCTTGCGTATCTGATTGTGAAACAATCGACTCTTTTAAAAGCGCATCAAAGTACTGTGTACTTTTAAGAAAAATATTTTTATGTGCTATGGTATGAATACCCTCACGTAAATGGGTCAATGCGTTTTCATGTTCTGTTTCCATACAAAAATAACGATTGCACTTTAGAACCAATGCTTCATTTTTTACTAAACACGAATCATTTTGTTGTAAAAAAAGAATGATATCAATAGTCTCATCGCTTTTTTTAATCGCTTGTAACGCAGGAATACAGGATATACCATTAAAAGAAGGGGTTCCAAAAATAAGGTCAATTTTATTCTCTAAAACGGTTTGGACAATTTCCTCTTTACATGTACAAAGGTGTAAAGAGTGACACATCTTTTTTGCAGATTCTATCAACTTCTCATTGGTTGCCATATGCCCTATCAATAAAACCGAAACACTATTTTTTCTGTAAAATAAAAACTTATCCATAGTGTCCCTTCAAAGTTTTATGCAAGAAGTGTAAAAACCGTTTGCGATATCTCATCTAAAGATACCACGTGATCTACACCTCCTAATTTGATAGCCTCTTTTGGCATGCCAAAAACAACACACGTCTCTTCGGATTGGGCAATCGTTTTCGCACCATTTTGATGCATATGCGCCATCCCTTTCGCCCCATCGCTTCCCATCCCTGTCAAAATAATACCAATAGCATTAGCGCCTGCAACTTTAGCAACCGAATTAAAAAGGACATCCACACTTGGGCAATGCCCACTAACTTTCTCGCCTGTGCCTATTTCGATAAAATAGCGTGCTCCTGAGCGCCTAAGCACCATATGCTTACCACCTTGCGCGATATAAGCCGTTCCCATGGAAAGAAAATCTCCCGTTTGCGCCACTTTCACATCAATATCACATAAGCTATCTAAGCGTGCAGCAAAAGAGCCAATAAAAGTATCTGGCATATGTTGCACGATGATAATGGCAGGAGAATTTTTAGGAAATCCTTGCAATACGACTTTCAGCGCTTCCGTACCTCCGGTACTGGAGCCTATCGCAATAACTTTCTTAGTTGTTTCAGCGATACTCAAACGATTGGTTGTCGTTGATGTTTTTGCAACCATCTTTTGCACACGTGCGTACGAAGCATTGATTACTTTTTGAATCAATTCATCACGAATTTCATCTTTGCCATCATAAATATTAGAATGCGGTTTTGCCACATAATCAACCGCACCCGCGGCAAGTGCATCAAGTGTGACTTGCGCACTTCTTCGTGTCAAAGAAGAGACCATGACCACAGGGGTTGGAAAATGCGTCATCAGCTTTTGCAAAAAAGTGATGCCATCCATCCTAGGCATCTCTACATCTAAACAAATCACATCAGGGCGTAATGCCACAACCATGTCACGAGCAATATACGCATCCGCAGCAAGACCAACAACCTCGATGCGCTTATCGCTCTCTAAAATCTCTTTTAAGATATGCCTTGCTGTTGCACTATCATCAACCACTAAAACTTTAATCATTGTTCATCATCTCATTTTGAACGTATTTCAGCATAATACGATTGGCATCGCTCACCATCATAATGCGTCTGCCATTATTGCCTCCAGTATCTTCTGCTTTGATAGGAATACTATAAGAACGCAAAATCTCTTTAGCGATGAGCACATTTTTTTGCCCTATCATCTGCCCTTCTGAATTTGTCTTGTGAATATTGGCTCCTCCAAAAATCTTTGCTTCCATATTGCGTCTAAGACATCCTATATTTTCCATATTTTCGATAAGCTTAGGAATTGCAATATTCCCAAATTTTGGACTCTCAAGTCCGTTACCATTCCACAAAGGAAGTAAGTAATGGTTCATGCCCCCTATCATCTCCGCCTTGTCGTACAAGCACACTCCCACGCAAGAGCCCAGTACGGTAACGATCTCCGTAGGTTTAATGCCTACAAAAATTTCACCCACATGGATAAATTTTCGAGGTAGCATCAGAACTCTTTCATCTCATCAAAATCATCAAACATAAACTCATTGGCACTTTCACCAACCGTAGACTGGGAAGCATTTTTTTCTTGAAGTTTTAATTCTACACGAAATGTTGTAAGCTCTTCGCTAGATTCATAATCCACCACCCCATCCATCGACTCAACCAAAGCATTGACCACACTTAACCCAAGTCCTAAACCTTCAACCGATTCTCGTGCTCGACTGTTTTTATCCACTTTTTTAAAGCGATTGAAAACTTCTTTTTTGTGCTCTTTGGAGATAACATCGCCTGTATTGCTCACTTCAAAAACAAGCATTTCACCTTGAGCAAAGAGACGAAAGACAATTTTATTGCCACGAAAAGAGTATTCGCATGCGTTAGAGATAAGATTTAATAAAATGGTGTGCAGTTTTTTAGCATCACTAATAATCATCCCCGATACACCAATATCACTTTCAACGACTAACGCTTTATCTTCTATCAAGTAAGTAAACGATTTGCATACTTCATCAAAAATAGCTTTAACATCAACCGCACTTAAATAATTGCCTATCTCGCCTGCCTCAATCTCTGCGGCGGTGAAAATATTATTGAGTTGAAAATTGAGCTTTTGAAGTTCTACATCTAACAAAAGTTTCATCTTTTGGGTTCGTGGGGTATCTTCATTTTTAAGCATCATCGAAGAGAGGTTAAGCAAAGAGCCTATGGGGTTGTTAAACACATTTTTAATCAGAGATAAAAACTCACCCTTTACTTTATCATTTTCACGCAGTTTTTCATTGAGGTCGTAGAGTTTTTTCGTTAAAAACTCCAACTCATGCAATGTCTCATTTTTTTGTTCAAACCGCCTTTTCACCTCTTGGAGTAAAAGCTCATCACTCAAATTTTCAATCATTTCCTACACCTTTTGGTAAATTGAAGCACTTCTAGATTTAAATCCTTGCTTGATATCGGTGAGCGCTTCTGAGCTTCCAATAAAGAGGTACCCCTCTTTACATAAAAGTGAACGAAACCTCTCAACCAAGGTTTGTTGTGTTGGTTTGTCAAAATAAATCATCACATTGCGGCAGAAGATAATGTCAAACATACCTTCTTTGAAAAGTTTAAAATTACCCGTAACCAAATTGTATTCTCGAAAGGTAATCATCTTCTTCAATCGCTCATCCACATGATACATTTGTGTCTGTTTATCGTAAGAAAAATAACGCTTCACATATGTCGAATCCATCCCTGCACAAGCTTTCTCCGAATAATATCCCGCTTGTGCCAATTTTAATACACGAGGAGAAACATCTGTTGCTAAAATTTTAATATCCCATGTTGCGATATTAGGAATATTTTCATCTAAAAACATTGCGATACTGTAAGGTTCTTCCCCCGTTGAACACGCGGCTGACCAA
The DNA here is from genome assembly GCA_964441765.1 of uncultured Sulfurospirillum sp. Taxonomy (GTDB): domain Bacteria; phylum Campylobacterota; class Campylobacteria; order Campylobacterales; family Sulfurospirillaceae; genus Sulfurospirillum. Next base: position 3,233 of record CAYTVI010000026.1, on the reverse strand, counting down.
ATGCGCAATTTTTTATTTTTACGTTCAAACATGGTGTGAAGATTGGCTTTCCAAAATTCCCACTGCTTTTTTTCTCGAAAAAATGAGGTCACATTGGTCGAAATCAATGAAGAGAGGTACGAAAATTCCTCTCCTGACCTATCGGCAACCAAATAATCATAATAGGCTTTAAAGCTTTCTAAATTGAGTTGTTTGACCCTTTTGGCTAAACGTGCTTGCACCAAATAAATTTTTTGAGCCCCTAAGTTAATGCCTAAATGCTCATAAATATACTCTTTAAAAAGAGTAAACTCTTTTTGGCTTAAAACCAGTCGGTCCATCAGTACAATTCTTCAACATTTAAAATCAGAGCAACTTCACCATTTCCCATGACAGCACCACCACTTACACCCTCAGTTTTCGCAAAAAACTCACCTAAAGTTTTGATAACCACCTGTTGGCGACCAACAAGCTCATCCACCAAAAGGGCAAACTTACCTTTTTGATTTTCAATGCACACTAAGGTTGACTCCCAAGCATTGGGTTTGACATGGTCAAGCTCTAAGACTTTATTTAAACGCACAATGGGTAAAAGTTCACTGCGCAATTGCACAAACTCCTCTTTACCACCTGCAATATGCACATGCTCTTCAAATGGTCTGAAAGACTCTAAAATAGAGAGTGTCGGAATAATAAAAATCTTCTCACTTGAGCGAACAATCATCCCATCAATAATCGCTAAGGTCAATGGCAAAATAATCGAAAAGGTACTTCCCACATTAGGCACAGAGCTAATCTCTACTTTTCCACGAACCCCTTCAATCGCTGTACGAACGACATCGAGTCCAACCCCTCGTCCTGATATATCGCTAATGACATCTGCGGTTGAAAAGCCAGGTTGCATAATCAAATTATAAATCTGCGCATCATTGAGCTCTTCATCAGGCTTTACAATGCCCCGCTCCAGTGCTTTTTTATACACTTTCTCTTTATTGATACCTCGCCCATCATCTTTCACTTCGATGATAATATTTCCACCTCGATGATAGGCACTTAAAGAAACCATACCTTCATCACTTTTCCCCGCATGACGTCTTTCTTCTACTGTCGCTTCAATGCCATGGTCAATAGAGTTACGAATGATATGAATCAATGGATCAGATAAGGCTTCTACCATCGTTTTATCTATCTCTGTCTCTTCACCTTGCAAGACAAGATGGATGGGTTTATTTACCTTTTTAGACGAATCTCGCACCACACGTTTCATCTTCTCAAAGGTGTCTCGAATAGGAATCATGCGCAATGACATGACTCTATTTTGAATCAGTTTTGTAATTTTTGAGAGATTTTCAATGGTCTTAGTCACTTCAGCATCACGTACCGCTTTGATTTTGCCATTTTCACCTAAGTAATTTTGCGCGATGACCAACTCACCGATGGAGTCAAATAACTCATCCAATTTTTGAGAGTCAATTTTTAAAAATGTTTTTTGCATAGGAGCATTACGGCTCTCTTTAGGTTCTTCTTTGACAATAGGTGTGTCTATTTTAAGAGGGGAAGTTTCTGGAAGTTCTTCGCGTACACCCTCAAGCTCTTGAGACTCAATGATTTTTTCTTCTTGAAAAAGAGCTTCAACAAAAAACTCTTCCTCTTCTAAAAAGGCAAACACATCCTCAATATCACTTTGTGTGTTCTGGCTTGCGAACATAATCTCCACAGACGCAAAAGCATTGCGTTCAACATCTAAACTTTCCAAATCATTCAAGCGAGGCTTACTCCAAAATGAGGCTAAAATTCGCCCAACATGCAATAAGTTTTTAAAAAATAAGAAATGGTCAAATCCACGAAGGTAAATATCTGTATCCAGTTTCAAAACGACTTTAAACAAAGATTCATGTTCTCGCAACTGCTCAAAAAATGTTTCCGTTAAAGGCAATGTAACGGGTTTTTCATCAAAAGAGTCGTTGCCAAATTCTAGGGATAAATCATTACATGTAAGATGCTCACCTTCCTCGGGTGCTTTTACATGTAAAATCATCTTTCGTATCTGTTCAAGACACTGAGCATATCCCTCAGGCAAACCCTCTTTTTCATCGACTTCACAATGCAGTGTCTCTTTAATGATATTCACGCTTTCTAAAAAAACATCCACATTACTCGCATTAGGAATTGCGTCTGAACTTCTAAAAAAGTCTAAAACATCTTCAAAATGGTGGACAAATTCTCCAAGTCTTGAAAAATTAAACGCATTTGCACTCCCTTTGAGTGTATGAACACCTCGAAAGATTTCATTCAAAAGCGCTTTGTCACTGGGAGATTCTTCATAGTTGAGGATATCTATATCCATTTTTTCGATAATTTCACTGGCTTCTTCGATGAAAATCTGTTTTAATTTTTCTTTACTCATGAGCATTCCAATAGGTCATACCATAGCTTCCCAAATCCATAGGATTTTTATCAATGGCATCAATTTTTAACGAGGGTTTTGTCATCTTTAAAGAGCATAAAAGCGAAAAAAGTGACGAAGTGGAAGGAGCTCCTCCATTAGATGAAAGCAGTACAATCTCTTCAATATAATCTAGCCTATCTTTAACAAACTCTTTGAGCGCTTTAACCTCTTCTAAATCCATTTCAATATCTAGTTCGAGTACGTCACCATCAATACACATGTAACACCTTCTTTCAAACGCTTTATCATTTCAGACTTTGAGTATTTAAGGGGGCATTGACGCCCCTTATGATTAAAACTCTTTTAAATCATCTTCGCCTAAAGGGAAAACATCTTCGTTACTACGCTTTGATGTCGTGGCAAAAGAGGTGCTTTTTGTTTTTTTAGGTGCCATCGCTATACGCTTTGGTGCAACAGGAGGCGTTGATATTCGTTTGATACTTTGGCTTGAAGATGCACGCATATGCTCTTTTCCCATATCAAAACCAGCCAATGCTGCGATTTCAGAAACACTTTGAAGCATAGAAAGCGCTTGTGCGTTAAGTTCTTCTGCCGCTGCGGCTGTCTCTTCCGATGCTGAAGCATTTTGTTGAGTAATCTGGTCAACTGAACCCATCGCCGTTGCGATTTGATTCATGCCCTCAGCTTGCTCTTTAGCTGAGATAGCAATTTCGCCAATTAAATCCGATGTTTTTTTAATACCACTTAAGATATCACCAAAGGACTCTTTGGTTTTGTTGGCAACGTCCGTTCCCATCTTCACTTGGTCAATACTTGCTTCAATAATACCCGTAATCTCTTTTGC
>CAYTVI010000025.1:0-25516 GCA_964441765.1 uncultured Sulfurospirillum sp. | reverse complement strand
AATATTGGGAAGGTGTAGAAGAAATATATCACGAGGGAAATTTCCCTCGTGATAACACTCTATCGGAAGCGTTTGACCGCTTTCATCATATTTTCTAACGCGGCTTTGGTTTCACTCCAGCCTCTGGTTTTTAACCCACAATCAGGATTTATCCACAACTGCTCTTTTGGAAGTACTTCTAAAAATGCTTTGATTTGTTCGCTCATCTCCTCAACACTTGGAATGCGAGGCGAGTGGATGTCGTAGACGCCAGGTCCAATGTGCGCTTTGTAGTGGGCTTTTTGGAACACTTTTAGAAGTTTATTGCCACTGCGTGAGGTCTCGATGGTGATGACATCGGCGTCCATTTTTTCGATGGTATGGATGATGTCATTAAAGTTGCTGTAACACATATGCGTATGAATCTGCGTTTGATCCCACGCACTGCCTATGGAGGTTTTGAAACTCTCGACTGCCCATTGCTCATACGCTTTGACTTTTTCAGCACGCAAAGGATAGCCTTCTTTAAATGCGGCTTCATCGACTTGAATGATTTTGATGTCATGGCGTTGCAATTCATCGACCTCTTCAGCGATGGCATGAGCCACTTCGTAAGCGACCTCACTTTTAGGGATGTCATTGCGTACAAATGACCAGTTAAGAATGGTCACAGGTCCTGTAAGCATCCCTTTCATAGGCTTGTCGGTCAAACTTTGTGCAAAACACGTCCAGTCCACACTCATCGCTTTTGTTCGGCGTACACTGCCATGAAGTAATGGAGGTTTAACGCAACGGCTTCCATAGCTTTGTACCCAACCATTTTCACTAAAAGCAAATCCTTCTAAGCATTCACCAAAATATTCGACCATGTCGTTGCGCTCAAACTCACCATGCACAAGAACATCAAGTCCAATGGATTCTTGAAATGCCACACACTCTTTGATCGCCTCTTGGATGGCTTTTTCATACGTTTCTTTGGAAATCTCCCCTTTTTTATACGCACTTCTAATGGCGCGTGTCTCTTTGGTTTGAGGAAAAGAGCCGATGGTTGTTGTGGGTAAAAGGGGTAAATTCAATGCTTTTTGTTGGAGAAGCGCACGAGTAGCGTAGTTTGAATGGTGGTAAGAAGCACTTATTTTTGAAATATCTTTCTTCTCCAAACGCTCTTTTTGTAAGGTAGCATCAGGATTTGGTACGTTCCATAGCTTTGAAAGCATTGTGAGCTCATCTAGTTTTTCACGTGCAAAACTGAGTTTTGATGTCACTTCTTGTGCCATTTTGGTCTCAAAATCCGTGGAATAAGGCACATGCACTAACGAGCATGAAGTCGAGAGGATAATGTTGTGCTCTGGAATAGATTGGCTGATGGAACGTAGCAACGAGAGGCTTTTTTGCACATCGTTTTTCCACACATTTCGTCCATCAATGATTCCTACGATGAGTACTTTATCGTTTACATGTAAAAGCGAGGTGAGGTTTTCTTCTCCGTAAACAAAATCAAGTCCGATTCCCCAAATTGGGCATTTTCCTAAGATTTCAACGGCTTCATTGGCTCTATCAAAATAGGTTACAACGGCAATTTTAAGATGTTGGCTCGCCATGCCTAACGTGTCGTAAGCAATCTTAAGAAGGCTTAGGAGTTTTGGGTCAAGTGTTTTGACAAATAAAGGTTCGTCAAATTGGATGATAGCGTGACTTGCAAAGCATTCTATCTCTTTAAGTACGTCAATGTATGCCTTTAAGACATCATCAAAAAGGGCATAAACATCACTACCATCGATGGTGTGAGAAAGTGCTAAAAATGTCAAAGGTCCTATGAGATTAATCTTTGCTCTAATGCCAAGACTTTTTGCTTCGTAATACTCTTTGATGATTTTTGAGGTATTGACTTTAAAAGTCATCTTCGCATGTAACTCAGGCACGATGTAGTGGTAGTTGGTGTTAAACCACTTTGTCATCTCCATCGCCGCATGGCTTTCATCACCACGTGCCATAGCAAAGTATTGTTGTGTAGGCTCTTTGATATCTAAAAAGCGGTGCGGAATAGCACCAAGCATCACGGTGGTGTCAAGCATCGTGTCGTAAAAGCTAAAATCATTGCACGCAATATGCGTAATGCCACACTCTTTTTGATAGAGCCAGTGTTTTTGACGTAGGTTTTTAGCGACCGTTTCGACATCGCTAAAATCTGTTTTATTTGCCCAAAAAGCTTCTAGGGCAAATTTGAGTTCACGCTTTTCTCCAATGCGAGGAAAGCCAGTGACATAGGTTTGTAACATTTTTTTAATTCCTTTTTACAGTTAAAACATCAAGCCCCTAAGGGCACAGAGGGTGAAAATCAGGATGTAAAAAGAAAAGTTTTGGGTGGATGAGTGCCTGTTTGGCGGAAGCTAAAGTAGCGGCAATTACAGTTACATTTACGTCGTTTTTGGGCGTGTTTGATGGCGGAATGGGCGCGTGAAGCGAACAGACGACTGCATCTGCAAACACGAGGTCGGTAATGAAAAAGGGCTGAAAAGAGAGAAAGAAGAAGCGGCGGTGGGTCATCTTCATGGAGCTCTTTTTCATTCTCTTCACAAAAAAGGCGTGTGGTATGAATGAGGCGTGCGTGTTGGCGTTTGGCTTTTACTTCACTGACTGAAGCTTGAATGGCAGATAATGAAAAATAGCCTTTTTTACCAAAGCCACGAGGCAGCCGCACACAGTATCCTTTTAAAAGAGTGGTCGCATTATAGCACAATGCTTACATGTAAAAAAATCATTTACCAATCTTCGCTAAAATAGACCTATTATTTTTTTAAAGGAAATGCGATGGAAGTCATAAAAACCGTTGTATTATTAACCATTATGACACTCTTATTTGTCTGGGTTGGTGGTGTAGTGGGTGGAACGCAAGGGATGCTCATAGCCCTTGTAATGGCGGGGGTGATGAATTTTGTGAGTTATTTTTATTCGGATACTTTGGTTTTGAAACATTATCGTGCGGTGGAAGTGACGCAAAGGGAAGCGAGAGGTTTGTATGGAATTGTTGAAAGATTAGCTCAAAAAGCCAATCTTCCCATGCCTAAGGTCTATATTATCCCTGAGCATGTACCCAATGCCTTTGCCACAGGTCGCAATCCACAAAATGCTGCAGTAGCTGTGACTGAAGGTCTTTTAGAGCTTTTAGATGAAGATGAAGTTGAAGCGGTGTTAGCACACGAGCTTAGCCATGTGAGGCATTATGATATCTTGGTGGGAACCATTGCCGCAACCATTGCAGGTGCGATTGGGGTGCTGGCGAATATGATGCAATTTGGCGCCATGGTAGGCAGTGATAAAAATCGTGTCAATCCCATCGTGATGATTGTCTTAGCCATCATCTTACCCCTTGCAGCGGCGGTGATTCAAATGGCGATTAGCCGAAACCGTGAATACATGGCAGATGAAGGTGCGGCGCGTTTAACAAGGCATCCTGAGTGGTTGCAAAGTGCGTTAGCTAAGCTTTCAAATTACAACCGACAAGGCAGTATGCAAAGTGCGACACAAGAGAGTGCGCATATGTTTATCATCAACCCTTTTTCGGGCAAAAATATCTCTTTTGCATCGCTTTTTTCGACACATCCATCGACTGAAGATAGAATTGCAAGGCTTGAAGAGCTCAAATTTGAGATACAATAACACTTTACATGTAAAAGGATAGAGAATGATAAAATCACTCAAAGATATACCAAGTACGCCCCTTCAAGCAGGCAAAGATGCTAGCATGCAGATGCTTATCTCCCCAGAGATTGCGCCTCATTTTGCGATGCGCAAATTTGTTATCAAAAAAGGAGGACATATGCCTCTTCACACCAACAGCGTGGAGCATGAGCAGTATGTTTTAAAAGGCAGTGCCAAAGTGGTGATTGATGGTCAAACGTCGATTGTCTCAAAAGATGATGTGCTCTTTATTCCTGCGGGGATTGAGCATGCGTATGAAGTTATAGGCGATGAAGATTATGAATTTTTATGTTTAGTTCCTAATTTAGACGATACCATCAAACTCGTTTCTCCAGCGTGTGGCTGTTAAAAGGATGAACTTAAAAGAGCGTGCAAAACCTATTTTTGTTGGATTGCTCGTTGTCTTTTCGTGTTTAGGTCTTGCGCGTTTTGCTTTTGGGATGATTTTACCTGATATGCAACATGAACTTAACATGAACGCTACGCAAGCAGGCATTGTGGGCAGTGCCAATTTTGTAGGCTATTTTATAGGTCTCTTTGCTATTGCGCGTTTTTATGCAAAATATGGTGCTTCGATTCTTATTTCGCGCTCTTTATGGACACAAGCGTTTAGCATGATAGCCATGGCACTTTCTCCAAACTATGTGGTCGCGGCACTCTTTTTTACCATCACGGGATTTTTTGGAGCGTTGGCAAATATTGCTATTATGACCTATATCGCACAAATTGTCCCTGCCCATATTAAAGGACGTTCTACGGGGATTGTGGTTGCGGGGATTGGTTTAGGGATTATCACTAGCGGTATGGCTGTACCTTTTTTTGCGATACTGTTTGAGCATCCATGGCGTGCGAGTTGGGCGTTTTTTGCTATTTTAATTGGTTCTATTGGTTTTTTAGCACATGTTATTTTGGCGCGTTTTCCTGTTGAAAGTACGCACCATCAACACCAAAGCCACCTTTCGCTCAAAACCATTTTTACCTCTCTTCCTTTTTGGCAAACAGGGATTGTCTATTTTCTCTTTGGCATGAGTGCCATCATGTTTATGACCTTTTTTGTGGCAGCAGTCTCGGAGCAGTGGCAAGCCGATACGAAACTTTCAGGAACTTTTTGGGCATTATTGGGCGTTTCTAGTCTTTTTTCAGGTCCCTTTTTTGGTGTGGTGAGTGATAGGCTAGGGCGTTATAAAACCTTAGCGATTCTTTTTGTGTTGCAAGGAAGTGCCCATGCCTTTTTAGCGCTTGGATTACCCATGCAATGGCTTTTACTCTCAGCACTTCTGTTTGGCTTCTCAACATGGGCAGTGCCTTCCATTATGACCACACTGAGTAACGAGCTTTTTGGCTCGATGCACACAGCACGTATTTTAAGCCTTGTGACGCTTTTTTTTGGTGTGGGACAGATGTTAGGTCCGCTTTTGGCAGGTATTACACGAGATTTGACAGGGAGTTACACGCTTGCATTTAGTTGTTCGACGTTTTTACTCTTAAGTGCAGTGGGTATTTCATACGCTTCTCAAAAGTAAACGCTTAATTTTTAATGTAGTACGAAAGCCTATGATCGTTGTGTTTTGTAAAAAGTGTTGTTTCAGGGATAATGTCAGCATGACCTAAAAAGAGTTTGCCATCTTTTTTCAAAAGTTTTGCAAAGCGCTCGATGGTTTTCAGGCGAAACTCATCATCAAAATAGATGAGCATATTACGTGAGAAGATAATATCAAATTGACCAATATCTAAAAAAGCGTGTTCAAAAATATTGACTTTTTGAAATGTAAGAGAAGTGAAAAGTTCTTTTTTTATCTGATATGATTTAACGTTATGGGTAAAAAATTTATCTTTTAGTCTTTGATCTAGTTTGTGCAATGACCGCTCAGAATAGACACCAATTTCCGCTTTTTCAATCGCTTCAGCGTTGATATCAATGCCTGTAATGCTAAAGGTATGTGAGGGACGATTTTTTTCATTGAGCATCATTGAAAGTGAGTAGACTTCTTCGCCAGATGCACACGGAGCACAGAGAATTTTAACGTTAGGAATCCCTAGTGCGAAACTAACGGCAAGCTCAAGCTGTGCTTCTTCGCGGTAAAAATAGGTTTCATTGACAGTGACTAAATCAATCAAATCTTGCCGAAGAGCTCTATCACTTTGAATCATCTCAAAGAGTTTACGAAAGCTATGGATAGACTTTCGTTCACTAAAAAGGCGTAATTTTGTCTCAATAATTGTATTTTTAGAAAATAAATCAACGCCTGTTTCACGTTTGATATAGTGTAAAACATCATTAAGCCCATAAGTATTAAACTCTTTGGGAGTCTCTTCTTCCTGTATCAACACAGGTTCTATTTTTCTTTTTTTCCAAAATAGCATCAGACTTCTCCAAAGGTTTTAATGGTTATTATTATATCGTCTAAATGCATGGATGTGATAAGGGGATTGATTTCCACTGCACGTTTGGGCATACCATAGACGATGGCACTTTTTTCACTCTCTGCCAAACAACGTGCTCCTACTTTTTGCAATTCACTCAATCCTTGAGCTCCATCGTTTCCAATACCTGTCAGTAAAACAGCTAAAATCTCAGCCTCTTTTGCAAAAGGAACGGCTGAGAGAAAAAGAGTATCAACGTTAGGATTATAAGGTGTTTGAAGCTCAGGGCGAGGTTCAACACCTAAGGTGAAGTGATTTTTATGAAGCACACAGTTCATAGGGCAAAAATAAACATGAGAAGGTTCTAAATCACATGTTTTATCAATGGAAGAGACCTTAAGGGGAAGTTCACTTTGAAATTGACTAATAAAGCTAGGAATAAAAGCACTGTTCATATGCTGTGCAATGACAACACTGGCTTTAAAAGAGGAGGGGAGCGCCGATAAGATACGCTTAAGGTGCCCTGGTCCTCCCGTAGAAGCTCCAATTAGAACAATTTTTGTTCTCATCACGTTAGTTTGAAGTCTCTTTGTTTTCTTCAATCATCCAGTAAAGATTGGCTCGAACACCTGCGCCACTACCACCATAGGGGTTATATCCCCATGCTTTTTCTAAGTATGCAGGTCCTGCGATATCAAGATGTAGCCATTTTTGTTTGTTTTCTTCTTCAATAAAATGGTCTAAAAAGAGTCCTGCTGTGATGGCGCCACCGTAACGGCTTGAGCTAATATTGGAGATGTCGGCAACAGAACTTTTGATAAGCTTTTTGAGGTATTTGTTAAACGGAAGCATGCCTGAGAGTTCACCACTCTTGCTTGAGGCTTTTAAGAAGGCATGTTTAAGCTCACTGCTATGCCCCATAACACCTGTTGTGTATTCTCCAAGAGCGACCACACATGCTCCTGTTAAGGTTGCCATATCAACCAATACATCAGGCTTGAGTTCTTGTGCGTAGCAAAGACAATCAGCCAAAACCAAACGACCCTCCGCGTCAGTGTTGCGTACCTCGATGGTTTTTCCATTTTTTGCCACTAACACATCATCAGGTTTAAAGGCATTGCCACCTATCATATTTTCTGTGGCACCAATAATGGCGTGAATTTCATACGGAAGTTCCAACTGAGCAGCTCCTTTTAAAATACTCATCACCGCTGCCGCACCACTTTTATCAGCCTTCATCGTTACCATATGCTCACTAGGCTTTAGGCTAAGTCCACCGCTATCATACGTTAAGCCCTTGCCCACATAAACCAGTCGTTTTTTAGGATTTTGTGGCATGTAGGTCAGGTGGATAAGACGAGGAGGATGTACACTTGCACGATTGACCGCAAGAAAAGCGTTCATGCCTTGTTCGTGTAAAAAATGCTCATCCATTATTTTACATGTAACGTTTGGAATCGTGGTTAAACCCTCTGCAATATTTGCCAATGCAATAGGGGTAATGTCTTGGGGTGTGCCATTGACGATGTCTCTAGCAAAGTTTGTTGCTTCTGCGACAATTTTACCAACACGCAGTGCTTTTTCCGCACTTTCCATTGAAAGGTCGGGTCGTGCGTAGTCCTCTAAACAAATCGTAATGGTTTTGAGTTTACACTCTTCTTTTTTAGACTTATAGGTAGTAAAGGCGTAGCCTCCAAGCATAAATCCTTCAACCAAGGCTTTGATATTCATACCAGGGCACTCACCTGTATAAGTACCGATGGCTAAAGAGCGAATGTTGCTTTTTTTGATGGTTTCTAAGGCTTTGGATGCCGCTAAACGGATTTCATCCGCATCGAGCGAATCACATCCAACGTAGATGATTTTGCTTGAAGGCATAAAAATAGCCTCTTCGCTTTCTCCTTTAAAACCAACGAGTTCTAGTGCTTCTTTGTCTTTTATCCAACGGTGATTGAGTTCTTTGTTGATAACAAAGACAATTTTTGCATCAGCAGGTGTTTCTTCAAATGTTTTTTTCGTAATATCAATTGTGAACATGATGTTTTTCCTTAAATGTCTTATCGGTGACTTTGTGAAAATAGTAAGAGATTCCCCCTGCCATCACTGCGGCAAAAGGAAGTGCAAAGTACCAGTGTTCTTTTGCCCATTGAATGACAATGAGAATCTGCTCACCAAAATACCATGTGGGAATAATCGTGATAGCCGCCCAACACCATGCCGAGACAAGGTTGATGAAAGCAAAGGTTTTTCCACAATAGCGTGTGAGTCCAATGGAAATAGGAATGACCGTACGAAGTCCGTACATGTAACGCTGTACAAAGATGATAGGCCAGCCATATTTTTTCAGTAAAAGATGCGCAAGAGCAAGCTTTCTGCGTTGTCCTTTCAATTTCTTATGAACAAATTTTTTGTTAAAACGCCCCGTATAAAAGTAGACTTGGTCTCCTGCAAAACCACCTAATCCTGCGATGAAAATAGCCATAAAAAGATTCATATCTCCCGTATGGGTAAGAAGTCCTGCCATAACAAGACCCATCTCACCTTCTAACATTCCCCAAAAGAAAAGAATGATATAGCCATACTCTTTCATCAAATAGATGAATTTATTTTCCAAGCCAACAGCAGGAGCATGGTAAAGAACATAGCCTAAAACAGAGAGCAAAATCACCATAAAAATAGCAAAAATTTTCCCAGAATGTCGGTGTGCAAAGTCAAGCATGGTTTATCCTATCTCAAGTATGGATTTGGCTTGTACCATGTCTTTATCGCCTCTACCAGAGAGATTGACAATGATAACTTTACCTTTGATTTCGTCTTTAGCCATTTTTTTGAGATAGCCAATGGCATGAGCACTCTCAAAGGCAGGGATAATTCCTTCTTTGCGACTGAGCCATACAAAAGCATCAAGGGCTTCTTGGTCTGTGACATTGTCATAGCGTGCCGCGCCTAAATCTTTAAGATACGCATGTTCTGGTCCAATACCTGGATAATCAAGTCCTGCAGAGATAGAATGTGCTTCTAAAATTTGCCCTTCATCATCTTGGAGTAAATAGCTCATTTGCCCATGCAGTACACCAGGACTTCCTTTTGCTAAAGAACAGCCGTGTTTATCCGTTTCAATGCCAAGCCCACCCGCTTCTATACCGATACACGTCACCCCTTCTTCGCCTAAAAAGTGGCTAAAAATACCCATCGCATTACTACCACCACCAATACAGGCTATGACATAATCAGGTAGGCGTTTTTCTTTCACTAAAATTTGTGCTTTTGCCTCATAGCCAATCACCGCTTGAAAATCACGCACCATCATAGGATAAGGATGAGGCCCTGCAACAGTTCCGATGATATAAAAAGTGTCACGCGCATGCGTTACCCAGTAGCGAATAGCCTCATTCATAGCATCTTTTAAAGTTTTGCTTCCACTTTTAACACTGTGCACTTTTGCACCCAAGAGTTTCATACGAAAAACGTTAAGCTCTTGCCTTTCAACATCTTTCTCACCCATAAAAATTTCACATTCTAGTCCCAAAAGTGCTGCAATCGTTGCTGTGGCAACCCCATGCTGCCCCGCACCCGTTTCGGCAATGACGCGTTTTTTGCCTAGTTTTTTAGCAATTAATCCTTGGGCAATGGTGTTGTTTACTTTATGTGCGCCCGTGTGGTTTAAGTCTTCTCGTTTAAGGTAAATTTTTGCACCTAATTCTTGAGAGATGTTTTTAGCAAAATACAAAACAGAAGGGCGTCCTACATAATCTTTGTAGTACGTGTCCACTTCGCTCCAAAAATGCTCATCAAAACGTAAGCGCTTGTACTCTTTTTCAAGCTCTAATAATACAGGCATAAGTGTTTCAGGAACGTATCTGCCACCAAAAATACCAAAGTGACCGTTTGCATCAGGATCAAACTTGGAAGCTCTTGGGATATACATCAGATGACCTCTAAAACAGAATAGACAGGTGTTGATTTTTTAATATCTAAATCACCTTGTAAAAATGTAAGATTAATAATAAAACAAGCCTCAATGCACTGAGCACCTGCTTTATTGATAAGATTAACCGCAGCCGTAGCCGTTCCGCCTGTTGCAATTAAGTCATCAATTAAAAGAACTTTTGGGATAGGCTTGCCAACGCTGCTAAAAGCATCAATATGAATAGAAACTTCATCTACGCCGTATTCTAAAGAGTATTTTTCACTAATGGTCGTGTAAGGGAGTTTACCAGGTTTTCGGATAGGTACAAAAGGTTTTTTAAGACGTGCCGCAAGAGCTGCTCCAAAGATAAACCCACGACTTTCAATGCCTGCGATATAATCAATTTCAAGCGCTTCATAGCGAGCACAGAGATGATCCATTAAAAGTGTAAAAGCTTTTTCATTGCCTAAAAGAGTCGTGATATCTTTAAAAATAATACCAGGTTTTGGGAAATCTTCAACATTGCGGATAGCGTTTAAAAGGTACTCTTTATCAGTAGCACTTAAGTGATTCATAGGATAGCCTTTATGATTTGAAAATGGTAATTTTTAGGAGAAAAAATAGAATAAATAAAGCTGTGAAAGCACCAAAAGAGACAAGCTCAATACTCATTACAACAATGCCTCAATCTTTCCTTCAAGCTCTTTAATATGTTGGCGCAATTTATCGCCTTCCATACGGTATTGGCTATTACGTGTACGTAGAGATTTAAGGTCATTTTTGACTTTTTTAAGCTCATCACTTAAAATATCAATATTACCAAGAGAACGTTGGAGTTGCACTTGGTATTTGCGGATAACTACTTCTGCATCGCTGAGTGTATGTTTTACGACAATATTACTGCGCTTTTCTTTGCGTAGCAGTGTTTTAAAGTAAAACACCATAATAAGAAGATAGAGGCAAGCGGAAAAAAGAACCGTTGTAACAATCCATTCCAGTGCCATGGTTTAGACCTCTATTTTTGAAACGCGGCAAGCATGTCTGCCACCTTCAAAGTTGGTTTTACACCACGCTTCAATCATGGATTCAATCACCCCAATACCTACAATACGCTCTCCAAAACACAAAACATTAGCATCATTGTGTGCCCGTGCCATCTGTGCAGTGTATGCATCATGGCATAATGCCGCACGAATCCCATGATGTTTGTTTGCCGCTAAGCTCATCCCAATACCTGAGCCACAAATCAAAATACCTTGAGTTCCTTTATTGGCAAGGACTTCTTTTGAGAGAAGGTGAGCAAAATCGGTATAATCAACCCTTCCATTGGTAAAAGGCCCAAGATCGATGACCTCATGTCCTCTTGTTTCTAGCATGGAGATGACATCAGGTTTGATGGCAACCCCTGCATGATCGGTTGCAATAAAAAACTTCACGCGTGTCCTTTAATTGTCGTAGTGAAATTGATTATAGCACAACGATTATTAGAAAATCCAAAATTAAAAAACGAGTTGTAAGATGTAATGAATCGGTGCAAAAAAATAGCGGGATAATGGTGTTGCGATAAATAAAATCAAGATGAGCATCCCATAACGCTCCATCGCGTCATACAATGCAACGATTTTGTCCCAACCCATACTCGCACTTAAATAAGTAAGTGCGTGAGAACCATCAAGTGGAGGAATGGGATAGAGGTTAAAGATACCCAAAACGATATTGTATTTAATACATTGTGCAAGAAAAAATGCAAGAAAATAAGCCATATAGTTTTCGATATCACTGGTGAAAAAAAGATTGAAAAGAACGATGCACACCAAGGCAAGTGCAAAATTGTAAGCAATGCCTGCTAAAGAGACATGAATGGCCGCTTTATAGCCTCCATTGCGAAGGATGGTGGGAACAAAAATAGGTACTGGTTTTGCCCAGCCAAACATGAAAGGGGCACTGCTAAAATAAAGTACCGCAGGAACGATAAGCGTTCCTACGGGGTCGATGTGTACAAGCGGATTGATACTTAAGCGACCTTCATGCTTTGCTGTCATATCGCCGTAGCGATACGCGACATATCCATGCATGATTTCATGCCCAATAATGGCAAGTAAAAGTGCTAAGATAATAGCGATGATTTCTAAAATATCAACCGTTTCCATAATTAAAAGAGACTTTTATCGTGTTGGATGGCTTCGACAGAGCGAAAAAGTCTTTCCCATCTAATTTTGTATTCATCATCCCATGAAAAATAGACAAACCAAGGTTTTCCGACAACGAGGCTATAAGGAACACTTCCCCAAAAACGGCTATCATTAGAGTGGTCTCGGTTATCGCCCACCATATAGTAGTGACCTGTTTCAACTTTTGCATAAAATGCGTTAAATGCGTACCCTTCTTTAATAGGAAGTTCTTGCACAAGAGCAGGTTTCATAGCAAGCTGACCTGCTGACATGTGTAAGCTCATCTGAGCAAACAAATCGATGTTTTCATCGTATCCAATACCATGAAATTTCTCTTTGTAAGGATTGTTAACCCACAGTTTCCCTGCAATGGTTTTAATTTTTTCAGCTGGATAATTGGCTTTGATGTAGTCATTGCCTTCAGCAAAGTGAATGTAGAGATTTTTATCTTGGTATAAAATCTCATCGCCTTCTTTGGCAACACATCGTTTCACATAATGAATTTTTTCATCTTTTGGGTAACGAAAAACAACGATATCACCGCGTTCTGGCTTACTACCTTCAATCAAGTGTCCATTGCCGTTGAAGTCTGGAAGAACGGGAATTTCAAGCCATGGCAAATGCGGTGTAGGAATACCGTAAGAAAACTTTTTAACAAAAAGGTGGTCACCTATAAGAAGCGTTCGTTTCATAGAACCACTAGGAATTACAAACGCTTGTGCGATAAAAAAGATGACAAATAAAACAATAATAATTGTTCCTGTCCAACTGTTTGAAAAGGTATAAAGTTTTTTAAGTAGGTTTTTCATTGGTATCCTAGAGTGATGCTAAGCGTTGTTTAGCAGATTTGAGCGTATTGGCTAAAAGCATGGCGATGGTCATGGGTCCAACACCGCCTGGAACAGGTGTGATGTAAGAGCATTTTTTTGCAACATTGGCAAAATCAACATCACCTACGATTTTCCCCTCAGCATTTCGGTTAATGCCCACATCAATCACGATGGCTCCTTCGCAGACCATATCTTCTGTTAAAAGATTTGGTTTTCCAACACCTACAACAATCAGGTCAGCTTTGAGCGTGTGTTCTTTTAAATTTCGGGTAGAACTTCGGCAAATTTCAACTGTTGCTGAGGCATTTAAAAGAAGATTCATCATAGGTTTTCCTACGATATTGCTTGCACCTATCACACAGGCATTCATGCCTCTTACATTTATGTTGTACTCTTCTAAGAGTTTCATGACACCATAAGGGGTACACGGAACAAACCCATCAAGCCCTGCCATTAAGCGTCCAACATTGAAAGGATGAAACCCATCAACATCTTTACGCGGGTCAATCGCTTCAATAATTCTTGTACTGTCGATATGTTTAGGTACGGGCAATTGTACTAAGATACCATCAACCGTTGAATCAAGGTTCAGTGTGTTGATAAGGGATAAGAGTTCTGCTTCAGAAGTTGAAGCAGGAAGACGTTTGACGATAGAAGCGATACCTGCGGTATGGCAGGATTTTTCTTTACTGTTGACATACGTCTGGCTTGCAGGGTCTTCACCGACTAAGATAACGGCAAGACAAGGAGTGACTCCTTTTGAGCAAAGTATGTCGCTTTCACTTTTAAGTTCATTTTTAATCTTTTCGGATAATGCTTTTCCATCAAGAAGTTGCATCAAAACTCCTTTTTATTCTATTTTTGGTACTATACTATCCCTTAGAGTTAATAAGGTCGAATATAATATCAAACTTACTATTAAAGAGAGGATAAATCCCATTTTGATGCGCTTTAGGTTGATAGGGAGTCTTTTAATATGCCTTGGGATAACACCCCTTTATGCTGAAGATTTCATCACAAAAATGGAATATGCCAAGATGCTTTATGCAAACCCACGAGGCATTGGATGCAATAAATGCCATGGAGAAAAAGGTGAAGGAAGTGTGATTTCACAGTACGTACACAAAGGTAAAGTGGTTGCTTTAGAAGCTCCTAACATCACCAATGTTCCTAAAGAGCGTTTTGAGAAAGCGCTTACATCTACCCATAAAGTGATGCCTACTTATTTTTTAACCTCGCAAGAAATCGAAAGTTTGTATTACTATGTTTCCAGTGAAGTGAAAAAATAATTTATTTAAAAATAACAAGTAAACTATCATAAAAAATTAGAGGAAGAATGATGCGTTACAGTAAAAGTGTTAAAGCGTATGAAAAAGCACGAGAAGTCATTCCCGGTGGTGTTGATTCTCCTGTTCGAGCGTTTAAAAGCGTTGGTGGAACGCCTTTGTTTATTAAAAAAGGTGAGGGTGCTTATCTTGTTGATGTTGATGGCAATAAGTACGTCGATTATGTGCAAAGTTGGGGACCATTGATTTTTGGACACAGTGATAAAACCATTGAAAAAGCGGTCATTAAAGCGGTTAAAAAAGGGCTGAGTTTTGGCGCACCCACGAAAGCGGAGACAAAATTAGCCAGTATGATGTGTGAGCTTTTTGAGAGTATCGATAAAGTACGTTTTGTTAGCAGTGGAACCGAAGCAGTTATGAGTGCTATTCGTTTGGCGCGTGGGTTTACTGACAAAGATGATATTGTTAAATTTGAAGGGTGTTATCACGGGCATTCTGACTCTTTGTTGGTGCAAGCAGGCAGTGGCGCGGTAACGTTTGGAACGCCTAGTTCTCCTGGTGTGCCCTCCGATTTGACGAAACACACCTTACTTGCCAAGTACAATGACATCAAAAGTGTTAAAAAATGTTTTGAAAATTCTAAAAATATTGCATGTGTGATTATCGAGCCAATCGCTGGTAATATGGGTTTTGTTCCAGCCGATGCAAAATTTTTAAGTGAGCTTCGTTCATTATGTGACAAACATGGAGCATTGCTTATTTTTGATGAGGTCATGAGTGGTTTTCGTGCACACCTTAAGGGTGCTCAAGGTGTTTATGAAACCAAACCAGACATGGTCACTTTTGGAAAAGTCATCGGTGGAGGAATGCCAGTGGGTGCCTTTGGTGCAAGAGCGGAGATTATGGATAAACTTTCTCCCGATGGACCCGTTTATCAAGCAGGAACACTGAGCGGCAATCCCGTGGCAATGGCGGCAGGTTTAGCCAGTTTGGAGAAAATCATTGCAGATGAAGATTTACATGTAAAGCTTGAAAACAGAGCTATTCGCTTGGTTGAAGGGCTAAAAAGTGCAGCTGATGAAGCAAAAATTCCTCTTCAAGTAGGGGCGATTGGCTCAATGTTTGGCTTCTTTTTTAACGATAAACCTGTGAAAAACTTTGATGATGCGCTAAAGTCTGATACAAAACGTTTTGCACTGTTTCATCAAAAAATGCTCCAAGAGGGTTTTTACTTTGCATGCAGCCAGTTTGAAACGGGATTTATCTGTGACGCAATAGACGATGCGATGATTGATGCAACCATCGATGCCGCACGTCGTATTTTTAAAGAGATTGCATGAGTGAAAAACCAAAATACGGAAAATATGTTGAAGGTGCGGAACAGCTCTCTTTAGGTGTTTCCATCGTGGTTGCTATTTTGATGGGTATTGGTCTTGGATGGCTCATGCGCGATTGGTTTGGCTATGAGTGGCTTTTTTGGTTGGGTGTTTTTTGGGGGGTGAGTGGAGCGATTTTAAATATCTACAAAGCCTACAAAAAAAATGTCAAATCCTTTGATGAACTCAAAGAGGATGTTCGGTACAAAAAATATCAAAAAAAAGATGAAGATGAAGTCAACCGTTCGTAAGTTTTTAGGCTATTTTATTTTTGTGGATAGCCTTGTGATTGCCTTTTCCTTTTTTATGCAAGGAGGGTGGTTACTCAACACCCAAATAGCATTTTTTTGCTCTTTGCTCATTACCCTTGCGACCTTTGTCTCCTATAAAAAACTTGTGGAGCGTCGATTAGAAGCGGGGGCATATGGTGAAGAAAAAGATGTGTTAAAAAAGTATGAAGATCCGCATGATTTGTACGATGATGAAGAGGAACAAGAAGCACAAAGTGAAATGGAAGTCAAAGCGCACAAAAAAATAGGTTTTCGTGAGAGTTTTCGCAATTTAACGCAAAGCTACAAAGGGGCACTTTCACCGTATCGTTTGGGTGCGTATGGTGTGTTATTTCTAACTATCCTTGCATTGATACGCCATGAAGCATTAGAGCCAATTGCTTTTTTTGTGGGACTGAGTATTGTGCCTTTGAGCAGTCTATTTTTAGGAAATAAAGGTTTGAAATGAAGCGTATGAGTAATGAAGAAGCACTAAGATTGATTCAAAGTGCTGATTTGAACACACTAGGCAAAATGGCGTATGAGAAAAAGATGGAGCTTCATCCTGAAAATATCACGACCTTTGTGGTCGATAGAAATATCAATTATACGAATGTGTGTTGGGTAGATTGTAAGTTTTGTGCTTTTTATCGCCATCATAAAGAAGATGAAGCGTATGTTCTTTCTTTTGAAGAAATTGGCAAAAAAATTGAAGAACTTTTAGAGATTGGTGGGACACAAATCCTCTTTCAAGGAGGCGTTCACCCTAAGCTTAAAATCGAGTGGTATGAAGAATTGGTTGAGTGGATAGCCACGCATTATCCAACGATTACTATTCATGGATTTTCGGCGATTGAGATCGATTATATCGCGAAGATTTCTAAGATTAGCTATAAAGAAGTTTTAACACGTCTGCAAAACAAAGGGCTTTTTAGCATCCCTGGTGCGGGTGCTGAGATTTTAAGTGATAGAGTTCGAGATATCATTGCTCCAAAGAAATTAGGAAGCCAAGAGTGGCTTGATGTCCACCAAGCGGCACATGAAATTGGAATGCGTTCAACAGCTACGATGATGTTTGGAACGTTAGAAAGTGATGAAGAGATTATTGAGCATTGGGAAAAGATACGGGACTTGCAAGATAAAACGGGTGGATTTCGCGCGTTTATCATGTGGAGTTTTCAAAGCGATTTTACAGAGCTTAAACGTGAACATCCTGAGATTAAAAAACAATCCGCCAATCGCTATTTGAGGCTTTTAGCCGTCAGTCGGCTATATTTGGATAATTTTAAAAATATTCAAAGTTCATGGGTGACACAAGGCAGTTATATTGGACAATTAGCACTTATGTTTGGTGCCAATGATTTGGGGAGTACGATGATGGAAGAAAATGTGGTAAAAGCCGCAGGAGCAGCGAATCGTATGAATCAAGAAGAGATGGTAAAACTCATCAAAGATATCGGAAGTATCCCTGCAAAACGCGATACAGCCTATACGATTTTAGAGCGTTTTGCATGAAAAAATTACTCTTAAGTTTAATGATTTTGTTACAAGGAGTGCTCGTGGCACAAGAGATAAGTAAAATAGCAATTCAAGGCGTAGACATTCCTGTTGTGTTTGAGAAGGATGCGTCTCTTCCTTTGGTTTCATTGCAACTCGTGATTAAAAATGGTGGAAGCATGGAAGATGGCAATAACGAGGGAATTGCAAAATTTTTAGCAGCCATGTTGGGTGAGGGTACCAAAGAGATGGGCTCAACCGCCTTTGCGGAAGAGCTAGAGTTTCGTGCCATTGGTTTGAGTGCTAATGCGGGAACAGAAACATTGGTTTTTGATGTCTCTTCGTTAAAAGAACAATTTCCATACGCGCTAGAAATGCTTTCAAAACTTCTTAAAAGTCCCAACTTTTCAAAAGAGAGTTTTGAAAAAGTGAAACTTCTCACCCTTGGGATGCTCTCTAATAAAGAGAGTGATTTTGACTACATCGCCAATCTTAATTTACAAAAAATCCTTTTTGAAGGAACTCCGTTTGCGCATGCGTATTATGGTGATGTGAAAAGTATTAAAAACTTAAAGCTTAAAGATGTGGAAGCGTTTTATAAAGAACATGTGAGTTTGGAAAATGTCATCATTGTCGCCGGTGGTGATATTGAGCTTTCAGAAATTAAAAAATTGGTAACGCCTGTTTTACAAGAAATCAAACGCGGGCAAGCCAAAGCGATGCCTTATTTTGAAGCACGTAAAGATGAAAAAGAGTTGATTATTGAAAAAGAGAGCGAACAAGCCTATATCTATTTTGGTGCACCTTTTTATATGAAAAGTGGCGATGAAGAGAGCTATAAAGCTAAAGTTGCAAGCTTTATTTTAGGTGAGAGTGGTTTTGGAAGTCGCTTGATGGAAGAGATTCGTGTGAAGCGAGGACTCGCTTATTCAAGTTACAGCCGAACCAGTGTGGGAAAATCGCACAGCAGTTTTACAGGACACTTACAAACCAAAAATGAGAATTTAGACGAAGCTAAAAAAATCGTCAAAGAAGAGATAAAACGTTTTGTTCAAAATGGCGCGACCGCTGAAGAGTTAGCACAAGCTAAACGCTTTTTACTCGGAAGTGAGCCGTTGCGCAACGAAACACTTTCTCAACGCCTTAATCGTGCCTTTTTTGAGTATTACGGTGGATTTGAGCTAGGATATTCTAAAAAGCAGCTTGAGAAAATCGAAAAACTAAGCCTTGAAGAACTGAATCACTTTATCCAAAAACACGACGAAATCACCAAACTAAGTTTCTCGGTTGTCACCAAACGTGCAAAACCTTGATAGAGCGGACAAAGATCGCTTAAAAAAATTAGGAGTCGTAACGCTACTCGATTTGGCGTTACTGATTCCTCATGAGTATGAAAACACAACACTCTCACCCTTTCCTCTTTTAGACACTACCAATACTTTACATGTAAAAGTACTTTCCATCAAGCAAAGTCCAAAGGTATTGCAAATTAGCTTTTATTGTGAGGCTTGGAAGAAGCAGCTTGAGGGCGTTTTTTTTGCCTATAAACCGTACCTTAAAACACTGTTTAAAGTAGAGAGTGCACTTTACATCAGCGGAAAAGTACAGCAAAATGGCTTACGCCTGCAAATCATTCAGCCTAAAATCATCTCGTCAATTAACACCATCATTCCCAAATATAAAACACCGCTGCAAAATAAAACCGTTATAGGTTTGATGGAGCGCTATTTAACTGAAGAGTCTTTAAGGAGTGAAGGCTTACATGTAAAAGAAATAGAAGCGCTTTTAAGCTTGCATTTTCCAAAGAAAACTTCTCCTTTGAATGAAAATGTATTGAAATTTGTTGAGATTTTTAATTACCTTAAAAAGCTTTCTCACAAAAAAGTACGGTTTGAAAGCTCATGCAAACTTGATGGTGATGAAAAGCCCTTCATTGATGCGTTACCGTTTCGTTTAACGTCTGATCAAATCAAAGTTATCGGTGAAATCAAGAAGGATTTTTTAAGTGAGTATGCGACAAAACGTGTCGTGATGGGTGATGTAGGGTGCGGAAAAACGATGGTGATTTTAAGCTGTGTCATGATGGCATATCCACATAAGTCGGTTTTGATGGCTCCCACCACGGTTCTTGCCAATCAGCTCTACGAAGAAGCACTCACGTTTTTACCTTTACATGTAAAAACAGTTTTAGTCACACAAGATGAAAAACAAGAGAACTCTTTAGAAGGAGCTGATTTGATTATCGGTACGCATGCTCTTTTGTATCGAGAATTGCCAAAGTGCGCTTTAGTGATGGTCGATGAACAGCATCGTTTTGGAACAAAACAGCGCGCTTTATTAGCAACATTGGTTTCACATAATGCATGGCATCCTCATTACGTACAATTTTCAGCTACACCGATTCCAAGAACACTGAGCATGATACAATCTTCCTTGGTCGATTTTTCTTTTATCAAAATGTTGCCATTTCCTAAAGATATCACAACAATGGTTGTCAATAAACAAGATTTTAAAGAAATGCTTTTACATGTAAAACGAGAAATCGCTCTGAACCATCAATGCATCATCGTCTATCCGCTTGTGGAAGAGAGTGAAATGGTCAATTACCAATCCATCGACGAAGGACGAGGCTTTTGGGAAAAAAACTTTGAAAAAGTCTATGTGACGTATGGCAAAGATAAACACAAAGAGGAGATTTTAAAAACCTTTAAAGAAGAGGGCAATCTGCTCATCTCAACCACCGTTGTGGAAGTGGGTATCTCTTTACCACGTCTTTCTACCATTGTGATTGTAGGTGCTGAGCGTTTGGGGTTGGCTAGTTTGCATCAACTCAGAGGCCGTGTCAGCCGTAATGGACTTAAAGGCTATTGTTATCTTTACACCAACCTTGCAAAAAGTGAGCGGTTGGAAGCGTTTTCTAAAACATTAGATGGCTTTGAAATCGCAGAACTAGACTTAAAGTATCGTCACGGTGGCGATGTGGTAGAAGGGGCAATGCAAAGTGGTAAGCGTTTTGTCTGGTTTGATATGGTTGAAGATGAGATGATTTTAAAAGAGGCAAAGCAAAGAGTGGAGGAGGCAAAAATGCCTCCTATTGGTTAGTACAGACCAAAACGTCCATCGGTTTTTTTATACATTACGCGGAATTTGTCTTCCATGTCGTGGAAAACGATAAATTGTTTATCAGAAGCTTTTAACTCATTCATTGCATCTTCAACTTCGATAGGTTTGTAGCTATCAAGTCTCATTGGAACGATTTCATCATCGCTTCCCTCTAAGGCAACATCTTCGATAATTTCAGCTTCAGATTTTTTATGATTTGTAATTTTATCGTGGTGGCGACGAAGTACTTTTTTAGCACGCTCAATCGCTAAATCAATCGCAGCATAAACGTCTTTATCTTTTTGCTGAATGACAACAGTGTTTTTATGTGCCATATTGATAGCAAATTCGATATTGAAGCCTTTTTTGCCATTTTTTTCATCGGCAGAGATAACCGTACGTACAGAGATAATATCTAAATTGTATTTACCAAGTCCATCAACAGCACTTTCAATATAAGCTTTGATTGGATCAGTCAAATCAAATTGTTTTCCTACGATACTGGTATTCATCTTGTCTCCTTTTCCTTCCCCTCTGGGGGTTGATAGAAAAAGTATAACAAATGAAAGCTTAAATGAATAGGAGGATTTTTGTACTGATTTTACGGCTTTTGAATCGTACGACGATGAAGGCGAATAGGTTCGGATGAAATGTTGTTTTCAGTGGTGGTTGCGATAATCGTATCGATGATAACAGTCAGATTTGAGTCATTTGTGGAGAGGCTATTACTTAAGGCATTACATCCATTAGGAAGACCATTTCCTATATAGTGAAGTGTGATGTTAATATCAAAGATGGCATTATTTCCTGCTTGTGGATATTGTGTGTTGATGCTATTCACACAGTTATTTGTGGCATTAATATCATGCCCACTGATGGCAAGTAGTGCATACTCGGTTGCACTTTTCGCTAAAAGTTCAGCTTGTGAACGTAGAAAAACATCATTGGTTTGTTTGAGCGATTGAGAGGAAAGGGTTAAAGTAAGTGTTGCGATGGTGGCGACAAGGATAAGAAAAATAATAGCGGTCAGCATCGAAAATCCTTTTCTCATCAATAAATCACCTTTTCTTTACAAAATGCAAAATCAAAAGTGCCACTGCGGTTTGCATCGCTGATACAGAGCTTAAGACGAATGGTGTCACCAATTTGAGTGAAGCGAAACGTACTAACATGTTCCACTAAAAGAGTAACATTTCCATCGGTATAATCCTCATCATGCCAAGGCTGATAGTTGTAATAAAGGGTAAGATTGAAATCATCTGGGTTATTGCCTTGGGGGACAATCGCATAAGCACTCCATGCTAAATCATATTGTTCAAATATTTCACTAGGAGGCGTGGTTTCGATAAATTCAAGAACATCTACACCATTACGTTGGACACGATGGGTATAGTTACCATCACTACCACCCCAGCCATACTGGCTGATATCATAAGAATCTTTTCCTTTAAAAATAAGTGCGGGGCTCTTAAATCCTGCATTGAGAGAAACAGTTCCATTTGAGAGTGTATTGATGATGTTTTCCGCAAAATCAAGCCTGCTTCCAGGTGTTTTAATACGCGGTGGCGTTGCACTTGATGTTGTGTCATTGCTATCTAGGTCAACAAAACCACTCCACCCAGGCACATTATGGGTGCCATTATGTTCGCCTAAAAAGCCTTCATTGTCTTTTCCAATCCACTCTAAAATAGTGTAGTTTCCCTCTGCGTTAGGAAGAGGTTGATAATCTGTAAAGAGAACACTATTTCGTCCTATAACGCTGTCTTTGATGCGGTATTGTAATCGATTGGCAATCTGATTTAAGACAAGTTCTGTTTGCATTTGAAGCCGTTCAATGGCTCTTGTTTTCAAATAGTTTTCATAAAGACTGGTAATCATCTCTGCGCCAATAGAAGCAACAATGCCTAAAACAACCATAACCATGACAAGTTCTAGCATCGTAAATGCTTTTCTTACCATGTTGTTCTCCTTAAAAGCTCACTTTCTCCTATATTGGCGCTGTAAGCACGCAATGAAAAGTTTGTCTGAGCACCTACTACATCTATTTGTATCATTTTTAGATTGCTTCGTCGGTTTGCGTTAGCGGTTGTAAAAATAAAATCATTGATGATTTGATTGCTGTATGTGGCTGAATCATCAACGTAGATAACACGTGTGGTAAGGTTGATATCTGTAAATTTATAATCTAATCCGTTGAGTGCTGCTTCGCCTGTATTGTAAAGACTTTGCACACTGTTATGAAAATCATCAATATCATCATAGGCTAAGAGTGTTACCTCTCCCGTATCAGAACCTAAAGCATTATGGGCGGTAGCTTGTGTGAATGTATCAAAACCTTTACGTCTTTTATCTGCAAAGAGATGTCCTATACGTCTAGAGTTTGTGTGTTTATTCAGTTCTGTTTCTGAACCAGTGTCATTGGTATCAAGGACAAAAGCACCTTCAAGTTGGTTGGTAGCTTCCTCATCCCATGCATAGGTTAAGATATCTCCTAACTTTGTTCGTGCTGCTAAAATGCTCTCTTGTTGTAGGGCAAACTCATTGTTGCTTTTTGTTTGTAAAAGAATTAACGGTAATGACATCACCGCTATGCCCATGACAACGATGGCAATCACGAGTTCTAACATCGAAGAGCCTTGGCGCATTACCATTCGATTCTTTTATTGGTTTTTTTAGAAACACTGGTATTGGTGTCATCAATCGTACGACCAAGCTTTCCTTGCCCTGCCCAAGTTGTTGCACCTTTGGTAAATTCTATCAAAAAATTATTTGTTGTTGCTGTGGGTAAAATAGGATTTTGGATAAGCCACAATGGTGCATGAATTAAAATTTTGTCTTTATGTGGAAGGCTAGGCGCTGTTAAATCAATACTCAATGGTTGTGCGTCACTTATCGTTGTTCCTGATGTAGAAGTAAAGTCGCCATTAGCAAGTTGTGCATGTGTAGGAGTGTGTAGTATATTGTTGTACCAGTAAATTGAATCAACACTTTCACTGCCATTAATATCTAACGCTGTTCTATTACATGTACGGCAATAGACTTCATAATAAAGTCTTATATCGTTAGCTATATTGCCACTGACTTTTGTATCAGGTGCATGAATCCGCCCGTAATAAAAAGTGCTACTTTCATTAAGCGTACGGTCAAAATCGACACCTAATGTTCCATTGGTATCTTGTACGGAAATATTGAAGTCATTTTTTGAAATTTCAAATGGCTCATCAGGTCTATTCGTTGTGCGTGTAAAATTAAAGAGCATGGTAAGATTATTGGCAGTACCATTTGTAAAACTACTTTGTGGTGAGCTAAATGTAGCACTTCCTACGGTAGCATTGTTTTCAAAGTTTGAACTAACCCCATCTTCAAAATAGCGAATGCGACTGATGGCATCGGGTGTTCCATTGAGCCATGTTAGAGGGTTGTTCAATAACGTGAGTGTGTAGCTTATATCTTTAGCAAAACAATTTGCGGTGTAATTGGTTGCCGTGGTGTTGTCATCTAAGGTTGCCGTTGTTGTCAATAAAACTTCAGCACTCATGTTTCCATCGTTTGAGATATAAGTAAACGTACGATTGTCAAAATTTTGAACATTAAGTGTATTGGTAAATTGTTTAGGGATAAAAACAAAAGGTTGTATTTTTTTAATCAGACATCCTACTTTTCCATTAGATGGTGTGTTGCTATTGCTTCCAACAATACAGTCATCAAATCCTTTTGTTGTGTAACTATTTTGGTCAATTCGTGTCCACTCATTATCAGAAACAGTAACATTCACATCACCAATATTAGGGTATATAAAAGGTGTATAGCTTGCACTGCCGTTGCTAAACGAAAGTGTATTAAGTAAGGTTTGTGTTGCAGGAAGCGTACATGTGGATGGTGGTGAGAGTGTCATAAAGGCACTTTGGTTTGCATTATTGGTAACAGTTTGGGTGTAACCAGGCGTTGTTGTCCCCGCACTATTGATACTGTTTAGAATAAGATTATAAGTTCTAGCTCCGATTAAAGGGCTTGTATTGGTTGTAATCGTATAGTTCGCAGGTCTTATGGAAAAACTATCGCGAGAACAAACATGCTTTATAATACCATTTGCATCGTAAGTAATTTTAAATGCAACATCTTTGTAAGCACTAGAATAATTCAGTGTGACATCTTTGGAACTTTGATTGTTAAAAGAGATAGCTTGACGGGTACCCAATGCAGTCGCAGCATCACATTTAGCTTGTTTTTGAACATCTGAATCGCTTGGTAAATAGCTAGGTGTTGTAATTAATGTAAGATTGACATCACCTGTATAAGACTTTAATGAAGTGAAATCGTTATTTAAAGCAAGTACTTTAACACTAAAAGCTTGGTCAGTAACTTGCGTGTAAAGTGCATTGTCAGCGTGTTTGGAATCTGTTGAAATAGAACTTCCTGAAAAATTACTGTTGGTGACAGTAAAGACACCAATAGGAGGACTGACGGAAATCGTACTGTTGAAATCACTTCGACAAATTCCAATATTTAGAGGTGATTCATCGCCAATACGCAGTCCCATGTTACTATTTTCATAGGAAACTTTGTAAAGATTTGAAATTTGAATATTTCCAGAAGAGAGTATTTTTGTTTTATAAGCAATATAGACTTTGTTATCATCATCTCCTGTCATATTAGGTTCTAAATCTCCTCCATTGGTTGCATTCGCTCCAATGCCAACACGCCAAACAGACGTATTAGTATCAGAGTAAAAGGTAGCAATATCGCTATCTTGTGCATCTGTTTTAGGAAGATAAGCGCTATCACCAATGTTTTTAATCGTTGTTGTTTCTGGCTGATATTCCAAATTTGTGCTGTCGTGCTCGATGGTAATTTCTACTTTTTGTGCTGTTTCAAGATTGGCATCACTGGCATCTATTTTCATATTGGCGATCCACGACTTAACAGTAATAATATCTCCCATCGTAGGCGTTGTAATGGTTTGGTTACCATCAGCATTGTAATAGGTTTCGTTATAACAAACCCTTGGCTCATAAAGTTCTGTTGTAAAA
>CAYTVI010000024.1:24402-25852 GCA_964441765.1 uncultured Sulfurospirillum sp. | reverse complement strand
TATCACGATGAAGAGTGGGGAAAACCTTTGAATGATGACCACGCTTTGTTTGAACTTTTTTCATTAGAAACGCAATCTGCTGGGCTTAGTTGGCTTACGGTATTAAAAAAGCGTGAAGGGTATCGCAATGCTTTTGCTCATTTTATGCTTGAAAAAGTTGCCCGCATGGGAGAGATGGATGTGGAGCGCATTTTGCAAGAAGGCGAAGTGATTAAGAGTCGCCCAAAAATTGAAGCGATTATTCATAATGCAAAGCTGTTTGAAGCCATTAAAAAAGAGTTTGGCTCACTCCATAACTACTTTTGGGGCTATGTGGATGGCAAAACTATCGTGAACGATATTCCTGATTATAAAACAGCTCCTTGCACCTCAAGTATTTCCGATACGCTCACGAAAGATTTGAAAAAACGAGGCTTTAAATTTGTCGGTTCAACCACCCTCTACGCTTTTATGCAAGCGTGTGGCATGGTCAATGACCACGAAAACAGCTGTGGGTGCAAATAGATGACACGTGAGCTTTTAGAAAAATATTGCTTACAAAAAAATGGTGCTATTAAAGAGTACCCTTTCGATGAGACCACCGCTGTTTTTAAAGTGGGAAATAAGATGTTCGCACTCATCGATGAAACCAGCACCCCTCCTCGCATCAACCTAAAATGCGACCCTTACTACGCACTTGAGTTACGAGCGATGTATAAAAGTGTCAGCGGAGGATATCATATGAACAAAAAGCATTGGAATACCATTACATGTAATGATGATGTTGATATATCTTTGCTGTATGCGTGGATAGATGAATCGTACCATTTGGTCTTTGGCTCTTTAACAAAAAAAGCAAAAGCTCAACTGCTCCAAAAAAGTTGAGCTTTGTCCAGTTCTTCTTCGCTAAATACGGGGATACCCTCTTCTTGAAGTCGTTTACATGTAATGCCTGAATCATTGACGGTGGTGCTAGAAAAGGTGCCATCATAAATGAGATCTTTCCCACATGACGGGCTTCTGGCTTTTAAAATCGCCATCACAACACCCTCTTCTTTGGCAATGCGTAACGCTTCCTTAGCACCCTTTGAAAAAGCCTCACTCACATCTTCCCCATTTTGAGTGATGACGCATCTTGTCCCTTTAATCATCTCACACGCAGGGCGTGGAACACTAAGACCTCCTAGCACTTCAGGGCAAAGAGGAACGAGCACACCCTCCTCTTGCCACTGCTCTAAACTCTTTACATGTAAAGCATTATTGCCACCATTGTACTTAACATTTTCACCAACCAAACACGCACTGATGAGAATTTTTCGCTTCATTACCCAATGATACTTTGAACAATCTCTTTGGCTCTCTTCTTTGCCGCTTCGACGTCATCAAGAACCAACGCAACCGCCATTCTGCGTCCCACATGGCTCACAGGTTTTCCAAAAACACGCACGTAGGAGTTTTTTGAAAAGGCACT
>CAYTVI010000024.1:0-24302 GCA_964441765.1 uncultured Sulfurospirillum sp. | reverse complement strand
ATGACATAGCTTTTATTGGCAACCAAATGCGCCGGTGCATTAGGATATGAGTCTACGGCTACAGTCTCAATACCAAGTCTTGTGGCTTCAATAACCACCTCTTTGCCTAGTTCACCACTGCCAACGAGCATGATTTTGGTACTGTTGCTTTTAAGGGGAGTTGTAAAATTCATGGGGTTCCTCTTTTTGTTTTAAGTGAGAAGATTTTACTCAAAAATAGTTTAAAAATGGATAGGCAATCTCTCACCAAAGTTACTTTTAATCTATAGTTGTACTACAATGGATGTATATATTTGAGTAAAACACTTTACATTTATTTATGCTCTCTTAAAACACTTTTGCTTCTTTTTGTTTTGATCTCATATATGGTCAAAGCGTGAAATATGGTTATTTAAAAATGAACACTCAAAAGGATTTCTTATGGAGCGTCTTCCACACTCTCGTACCAGTCTCACTGTTTTACTTGTATCTTCTTTAACCCTTTTTTCTGCATGCAGTACCAACACTGTCCCTACTCCTAACATCCATGCACATGGTGGACTGAGCACATTTACTGTCACAGAAGATACGGAGACCAGTCTTATCAAAATACCTAACAGTGTTCAACAGTTTTGTGCTGCACGTGAGAGTGATGCCATTAGCGCGCCACAAAGTGGTTTATCGTTAGGTTTTGGGGTAGGAGGTACAAAAGAGAGTGTCGGAGCAACGTCAAGCAGTGGAGCCCTTTCTTTAGGAGGAAGAGACCCTTTAGTTTTGATTACACGGGAGTTTATGTACCGCGTGTGTGAGCTCTCTTTAAACCACAACCTCACCAAAGAAGAAACGTTGGAGCTCTATAAATATTTTATGGATAAACTAATCGTCATAGCACCTCTTACAAAATCTGATGGTGCCGCAGCTCAAGGCATAGCACCCACATCTTCTACAAAACAATCCTCCAGTTACGATAGCAAATACGACACCAAAGATGATGATTATTACAAAGATAAAAGTGGTTTTTAAAATGAGATAAATTCATTAAAAAAAGGAGAAAAAGGATACGTTCGGGCACGCTTTTCATACTATAATTTATTGTTATGATGCTACTTACAAAGGAGTAAATAATGCCATCAAAACACCCTTTTAAAGGAGTTTTCCTTAAGCTATGCTGTGTACTTTGTGTTGCAAGTTCTTTTGCTTATGCCGCCAGCGACGAAGCTTTTATGCAATCGGCAAATGCCTTGTTTAACGAAGAAAAAGTTTTTCAAGTTGAATCAAAACGCCTTATGGACAATACCCACCAAGTGGATCAAGCCCTTTTAAATTTTGAAACACTCTTAATGGCAGAACACAAAACAGCGCAAGCGCTTATAACGCTTGATCGTGCTCTTACCACCATCGAAAAAGGTTTGAGTATTGCTGAACAAGTTCCACAAACTAGAGAACAAGCAAAGAAACTCAAACAAGACCTAGAAACCATCCACAAACCCGTTGCGAGTTCTGCCAAAACGATGTCAGCCGTAGATGCTAAGGTAGTACCACTTCTTAATGCAACACAAAAAGCAGAAAAAGTCACTTCTAAATTGGTGGTGATTGAAGATGGCTTTAGGCATGTGAGTATGAGCTATTTTGATACGGTGGGTCTTGTTTCACAGTGTGAACATGATGATATGATTATAGGCATTATGGACCATTCTAGGATGGTGTATACCGACATCGATAATGAGATGAAACGTATCAATGATACGTATGATACGGTTAAAAAAATTCCTGAAAAAAGCTTTCATGAAATTCGCGTACAGCTTGAAAAAATCATTCCTCTTGAAGCACCCATTGTACGACTTCACGATGCACTCGAACCGCTTTACCATGTGCTGAATGATTTGGAACATGTTTTGGACAAACGTATCGGTGTCAAACCAGGATATCCGTGTGGTGCAGATGTGTGTTACCGTGAGCAATCTTACCCATGCGGTACCAAAACATGTCATAAGTATGGTGCACCCTACCCGTGTGGCGTGAAAACCTGTACCCAAAAAGTTCCCTATCCGTGTGGCGTCAAAACATGCCATGTTGATATTTCAATGTCCGTTTCAGATGCGCTCAAAGGTGCCGATGCTATTGAGCGTAAAATAGAGTCCATCTTGAGTTCTACCACATATAAGGCACTGAAAGAAATAGGATTGGGTTCGGTGATTAAAGATTTGGAGAATCAAGCCAACGCCTTAGTCAAGCCAATACTGAATAAACTCAACCTCAACATTGATACAGCTCTTCCAAAATTAGATATTGCCTTTGACCTTAGTCTGATTGATACAGGCATCGCCGATATTGGTAAATTTGAAGCGGAGCTTGTTAAACTCGGTACCATTTTGGATATGCGTAGCCCAACATTTAGCCCATATTCACAAAAACTTGACAAAATCAATGTTGATATAAAATCAGTCCTCAATTCACCCCGATGTAAAAATGTAAAACGTTAGTCAAACAATGGAAGATATACTTTAAAAAGTATCATCTTCCATTGGTCAAAAATCTTCTATCTCATTATCCATCCACTGTAAATAAGCTTTCGCCCCTTTTTCAATAGGAATTTGCAACAATTGTGGTGTCATATAAGGGTGATGCTTCGATAAAAGTTCTTCTATTTTATCGAAAAAGAGGGTACGTGTTTTGATGAATACCAAAACTTCATGCTCATCGCAAAGCTTTCCCTCCCAACGGTAAAAACTCTGAATGGGCATCATTTGAACACATGCGACAAGGCGTTCTTCCAACAAAAGAGCTATCACCTTTTTAGCACTTGCTTCATTTGGAAATGTTGTGGTTAAGATACAAAAAGAGTTCATGAGCATACTCCTCTTATCAAACTTAAGAAAGTATTATAACGATTTTGAGGATAGACTACGAAAAAAGAAGAATGCAAGGGTTTTCCCCTTGCATAAAAAACGATTAACATTTTCAAGGAAACTTTTAATGATTCCCTTGAGGAAATCATTAACGTTTTGAGAACTGAGGACTACGACGTGCTTTTTTGCGACCGTATTTTTTACGCTCAACAACACGTGAGTCACGTGTAAGAAGACCGTGTGGTTTTAAAATAGCTCTAAAATCTTTATCCATTGCTGAAAGTGCTTTAGAAATACCATGACGAAGTGCATCAGCTTGAGCTGAATAGCCACCACCTAGAGTGTTAGCTACGATATCAAAGCTTGCTTCTTGTTTTGTAAGAACCAATGGTTGACGAACACGCATTTTAATTGTTTGGTGACCACCTAACCATGTGTCAAAGTCAATACCATTAACAGTAATTGAACCTTTACCAGGTGCACTTACCCAAACTTTTGCAATAGCTGTTTTTCTTTTACCCGTTGCGTATACTTTTGCCATATTACTTTACCTCTGCTTTAACTTGCGCTGTATGTGGATGCTCATTACCAGCATAAACTTTTAGCTTTTTGATCATCTCTTTAGCAAGATTTGTTTTAGGTAACATGCCTCTTACCGCAAGTCTGTACAATTTCGCTGGGTTGTTTGTTAATAGATCACCCAATTTTTCACTTTTAACGCCACCGAAATATCCAGTGTGTCTGTGATACATTTTTGTGTCTAACTTATTACCACTAAACTCTACTTTTTCCGCATTGATGATGATAACGAAATCGCCACAATCAACATTTGGAGTAAAATAAGGTTTATGTTTGCCTCTGAGCAGTGTTGCTACTTCTGTAAGGACTTTACCAAATCTCTTACCAGCAGCGTCCACTACGATCCAGTCGCGTTTAACTTCGCTTGGCTTAATCGCTTGTGTAGCTTTCATTTGTCATAACCTTTGACGTATTTATTTAACGAAGTGCAAGTGTAGTCAAATAATACTTAAATACTACTTAAATTAAGTGTACTATAAGCTTTCAAGAAGTTCGATTCCTTCATTTTGCAAATAGCAAATATACGCAACGACTGGCAAAGTGTAAATCTGAGAAAGAGCATCTCGATATACTTTCACTTGTGCTTGATGTTTCGCACTTTCTTTTTTCGAACTTTTATAATCAATAACAATTATTTTATCAGGAAATTCAAGCAAAAGATCGATCTGCTTGCGCTCTTTTTGATAAATCAGCGGTTGCTCTTTATAGACTTTTGCCCCATCTATCAACTCTAAAAAGGCTTTACATGTAATGAGCTTTTCTCCACGCTGATAAATCGCTTGCAAGGTTGGTTCATCTAGCAGTGGTGCAAAGCGATTTTGCAGGGCAATGTACGCTCTCTTCAGCGAAGCCTCATCAAAACTATCCAACATCTCCAACAAATAGTGCTGTGCGATTCCAAAGGTAATCGAAGCAATCTCAGCGCTCTCATTCTCAACATCTAGCGTACTTGCCACCTCTTGCGCGCCATAACGCTTAGGCTGATAGACACGCATGGTACTTGGAATGATTGATGTATCTTTGGTTGAGACACTAATCATACCTCGCTCAGTCGTACTAAGTTCCAACATTTCAAACGCACTGTTTTGCGCTTTGGCACAGACAAAAAGTGAACGCTTCGCCCTCGTAAAGGCAACATAAAGTGCATTGAGTCTGTCTTCGACCATTAAAGCACTCTCTTGCTCTTTGGCTTTGGCATACACCCTATCCACCGATTCACGTCCTGCCATTGTAAGATAAAGCCCTTTGATGTCCACCTCATCGTAATGAAATAAAATCGTATCGCTTCGATTGTTATCTCGACTCAGACGATCACACACGATGACATGCTCAAACTCTAAGCCTTTGGACTTGTGAACGGTCAAAACACGCAAACCATCCACATCTTCGCTTTTTGCTTCATCGCACAGATCATCCAGCGCAAACAAAAAACTCTCGATCTCTTCATAATGACTCGCAACTTCTAAGAAACTGAGCAGATCAGCACTACCATCAAACAGTCCATACGTTTTAACAATTTTTTCCAACAAAACCAAAGGCATTACATCTAAATCCCACCCGCTACGAGAAAGCGGTGTATCCCATGTTCTGTCGCACAGCACAAGAAACGTTGCTTTGTAGAGTTCATCGCCAAAGTAGAGGTATTTAAGCAAAGCAATGATGGCTTTTATGGAGCGCACTTGGGTGAGTTTCAAGGTCGCCTCAAGCCTTACATGTAAAGAAGGAAACTGCTCTTGAATGAGCTCCTTAAAAACCTTAGCATCTTTGTTGGTATGTACCAAAAGTGCTATGTCTTTGGGTTTGACACCCTCTTTTAGAAGCATCCCAATCGCTTCTAAAACGGAGGGTTCTATGGTCTCTTCAATGCGCACATTGATGTAGCCTTCTCCTGTGGCTTTCGCCACCTTTTGTGGTTCATAGCCTTTAATTTTACATGTAAAGATTTCATTGACAAAATTCACGACCTGCTCGGTGCTTCGATAGTTGGTATCGAGCGCGTTGACGTCTAAATGTAAGCTCTTTTTAGCGTAGCCAAATAGCTCTTTAGCCCCACCACGAAAACGATAAATCGACTGTTTCACGTCGCCCACGAAAAAGAGCGTTTTAAAGTCCTTCACGCCTTTTCCTGCGCGTATTTCTTCGATGAGCGGTAACAAAATCTGATACTGCACAATGCTCGTGTCTTGAAACTCATCAATAAGCAGATGTTCTATCACCCCATCAAGGCGAAAATAGAGAAAATCTTTGCTGATCTCTTGACGCAAAAGGGTATAAAGCAGATTGGTTACGTCATCAAAACGAAGTTCGCCATACTCTCCCATCAAACTGCGTAAACTCTCATCGTAAATGGCAAAGAGTTTGCCTAATTGTCCCAAGAAGTACGCTTCTTTGGCATTGACATGTTCGTTGAGTGCGTGTTTGAGCTCACGCAAAAGCGCATCAGTTGTCTCATTGGCATACTTTTTATAGTCCCAATACCCAAAATCTTCACGCTCCAAATACTTTTTGGAAAGCAAATCACTCAAGGTCTGCGCATTGAGGGTCGCGAGCCCACGTGCGGAGAGTCCACTCTCTTCAAAATAGTCTCTAATGCGTCCTAAAATATCCAAACATGGTTTGAGTGATGGGTAATGCCCTTCATCTAACATGCTGATATCAAGCTCTGATTTTTTCTGATAGAGCATATCAAGCAAACTAAACAAATCTCCTAGCTTTTTATCTTCGTTAATGCTAAAAGCTATCAGAGCATTGTAAAGATTTTTGATTTTACACCCTTTGATAAAACGCTCTACCAGCTCTTCATCCAGTCCATTTTGCCCAACTTTAAAATCAGGTTGTAAGCCTACATGTAATGCAAAATGGCGCAAAATCAGAGAGAAAAAAGAGTCTAAGGTTGAGATTTTGATATCAGCTTGTAGCAAGGTCTTCATGACACGTTCTTTCTCAAAAAGGAGCGTCTCTTTAGACTTGCCCGTCTGCAATGCAATCGCTTCTAATTCATCTTTGCTTTCTAAGTGTTTGAGCGTCTCAAAGATGCGCGTTTTCATCTCCGCCGCAGATTTGTTCGTAAACGTAAGGGCTACAATCTTTTGCGGATTGGCTCCCATAAACAAAAGGGAGAGGTAACGCACACTAAGCGCAAAGGTTTTACCACTTCCCGCACTGGCTTCCAGAGCTAAATAAGAACTCATATTCATACCTGCTCCTCACGTCCGCATAAAGAAACATATGGGCACAGCTTACAATGCTTGATCTCCTCGCACAGCTCATAGCCATTAATCGGTTTGGAAAGTTCCTGTAGTTTTACATGTAAAAGTGCTTTCTTCTCTTCGAGGAAGTTTTCAGGGACTAAAACACCCTCTTTGAGATCGTAGTAATAAACGCCACCAACTTTGCCCAACGTGCTTGCAATGAGCTCATAAAAAACCAGTTGAAAATCGGTGGTGCTTTCAATTGAGCGCTCGCTTGTCGCTGGCACTTTGCCACTTTTATAGTCAATAACAAAAAGCTCATCCCCTTTTTGATCAATGCGGTCAATCTGCCCTTCCAACATAAAATCACCGTAGGGCACACGATGCGAAAACTCTTTTTTGAAAACACGAAAGCCCTCTTCATAACGTGCTATTTCATTCTGCATAAAAGGCTTTAGCTTTTGAAGCCATACATCAACAAAATAGCCCCAGACTTCATGGTGGTTGTCCTCTTTTAAAAGCGTTTCAAGTTTGGCATAAAAGCTTTTTTCATCTAACAATATTTCATCGCAAATCGCATCTTCAAGCACTTTATGCAACACAATACCTATCGTTTGCTCGTCAATCTTAGCACTTGGCATCTTTGC
Source organism: uncultured Sulfurospirillum sp. (assembly GCA_964441765.1). Classification (GTDB taxonomy): domain Bacteria; phylum Campylobacterota; class Campylobacteria; order Campylobacterales; family Sulfurospirillaceae; genus Sulfurospirillum. Next base: position 17,057 of record CAYTVI010000024.1, on the reverse strand, counting down.
CTCTTTGAGCCTTTGAATGTAGCGAAAATAAAATTGGCGTTTACATGTAAGCACTGTTTTGAGCTTGGTAGCGGAGAGTGGAAAAGCTTTTAGATCGTATGGAGCGTCGATGAAGGGTTGATCGTAAAGATTTTTTGAGATATTAAGCTCAAACAGAAGCGGTTGCAACGCTTTTTCATCCGCCATAATCGTCGTGTCAAACCCAAGTTCATCTAAAAAACGTGAGGGCATACTTGTCTCATTTTTCACATAAGCGATGGCGATTTTCTGCGCACGAGAAAAAAGTTGATGGTAGTAATAACGTTGTAAATTTTCACGGTCACGCTTTGTCGGAAGCCCTGCATGAGCGCGTACAGCGGAGGAGAGAAACAGGTCTTTTTGAGAGCGTTTTGGCACAAACTCATCGTTAAAATCAAGAACAATAACGCCTTTGTATGCCACACCTCTGGTCTCCAACACACCTAATACGGTCACCTTGCCACCTCTAACATCATCTTGGCTCAGTACAGAAAGACGGTTTAAAAAGAGTTTGGTGACTTGCTCAAAGCGAAGTGCTGGGGCATGTTTTAAAAAGTGCGTAAAAGCAAAGAAGGCTTCTTGAAACAGAGGATTTTGCTGCTCTTTAACATCACTAGAAAGTAATGTTTCAAAGAAACTCATTGCCGCCTCAGGAGAGACTTTTTGGTGCCAAATCTCTTTACATGTAACCATAATTTCAGGTTCTATGCTTAAGCGAGCAATGCGGAGATGATCTTCGATCTCGTCATTGCGCATCGCTTTTTCAAGAGCACTTAGTTTTTGATAAAAATGGCTCTGTTTCAAACTAATACCCATTGCGAAGTTAAGATTATGCCACGTATCAAACGGGCGCAACACTTCCGAAAATCGCTCATCAGGCAGTATCACCACAATCTCTTCTGGGCTCAAACCCTCTTCCACAAACTGAGCAATGGTACTTTGCACATACCCCATTTGCGCAAGACGAGAGGAAAAGCCGTAAACTTCAATATCTTGTTTTAAAGCGTTTTGAGGCTTTACATGTAAAATCTCTTTCGTGGAGAGATTGATCTCATAGCTGTTGTCTTGTTCTAGCACAATACCAAATTCGGCAAACAGTAACGCCATTTTTTGATTGTAAGCACTGATGGTAACGTTTACATGTAAAGGAATCAGCGCGGCTATTTGGCTGAGCAGTTCCACTTCAAAACGGCTTAAAAAACCTTCCAAATGAATGCGAACAGTGCCCAGTGAGCGAATATATGAAACATTAAGCTCATAGCATTCAGGAAGCGTGATACGATCATAAAAACTATGCTTTGACAAAAGTGCTTTATAATGCTTTAGAAGCGTTTGCAACACCTCTAAATGCTCCGCATAATGTTCGTAGGTGTCAGCGCTTAGTAAAGCTTCGAGTGCTACTTTTTCATGGCTAAGCTCTTCAAAAAATCGAAATAGATAGGAGGAGTTTTTCAAAAAGGTAAAAAATTCACGCTCGATGTACAAGAGTTCAAATTTAGTAAAGCGCGAAGCTTCTTGCATCAAAAGCACACGCATATCCTCATCGACTAAGGAATGGTTTGGAACAAGAACGGCTTTTTGCTCTAGCTCGGCAATAGTGATGGCTTTAGGAAGAAGGGTATTTGTCTCTAAAAAGGTATCATAAAATGAACGTACGGCACGAGCGGTTGCAAAAACTTCTAACATCTTCCCTCACTCATAGTTGATAGGTAGCATTATAACAAAGGAAAGATTTGAGAAGAATTTTTATGTCAAAATGAAAGGAAAAAAATTTAGGCACCTGCTGGGCAAATGCCTAAGAGTTTATTGAACAGCGTATGCTTCGTTTTTATGGTAACCTTTAAATTCACCTTGTTCTATCTTACTTAAAATCTGCCAACGACCAGGCTTATTAATTTCAAAAGGACCAAAGGTATAATTTCCATTTTCAATGCGTGTAGGCGTTAGCTTTTTGTTCTCTTTATTACTATCAGGTCGTGAAAGCATGATGAACATATTCGCATCATTAATTACATTGCCATCTTTATCACTCAAATGAAGTGTAATACTATTTTGTCCTATTTGGAATTTTTCTGTTGAATAGGTTAAGTTAAACTTCGCATTAAACTTCTCTTGAAGCTCCATAATTTGATTGATATTTTCATCAACCTTTTGATACTTTTCCATATAAAATGTATCCATCTCAACAGGATTATCTAAAGCAATTTTAATAGTCCATCCACAAGCAACAATACAGCCAAAAATCATCGCCACAATCGCATGTGGCCAATAATTTCGCTCAATCTTTACATTATCCACGGTTACGTATCCTTCTGATAATCACAAGTACAATTAGACTTCCGACAAAACCATACACCAGCAGTCTTACCACACTAATGGTTGTTTTGTTAGCATTTCCTATCGAACTTTCCAACGTTATCTTTCGATAACTAGCAATTTGGTCTACCAAATCACCGTATCCATTTAAAAGTGCTGGACTTACACCTACTTCTTTCTTTTTATTGGTTAAAAGAGGAATAATCGTTCCCTTCCAAGGCATGGGAGAGAGCATAGCATCTTTGTCAAACTCTTTTTCAAGCCCAGAGGAATGGTAAATGTCAACCTTTTTCTCTTCTAAAAAAAGTGTCAGTATGGCATAAGGAGGGGTGAGTGTCTGTGCAAATCGCTTTTCATAAGCTACAATATCTTCACCTTCGCCACTTTTTTTAGCAACTAAAAAGACTTTTACACCACTTTTCTGATAAAGCTCTTCACCCATTTCTTGAATTTTAACAGCAGCACGTTCATCTAGGATATCATCATAGATAACATACTCTTTTGCTAATGAAAAAAGAGGGGTTAATAAGAGGAGGCAAAAGAGAAAAATCCCTTTTGCCTTTACATGTAACATGCTCGTCATTATCCAACGAAAAGATGATTTGATGTCAACACAGCCCATGCAGCAACTGCAGCAATGACCACTAAACCCAACGTAATGATTTTATCCATATTGTCAGCCATCATATCCCCTTACTTTCCAATAACTTTTTGATTAGCATTTGCCGCATCTCTCATTTGAAGAGCTTGCGGATCTGTAATCGTATAAGGCTTATCAGCAACAGCTTGTTGTGCCTTAAGACCAAAGAACGTTAACGTTCCAAGGATAGAAAGCAATAATACTGTTGCTATAAGCATACCAGTAATTCCATGAAGTCCAAATATATTTCTATTGGTATTTTCCATTGAGTCGTCCTTATTTCGCTAAAGAGCTGACATAAGCGCCAACAGCGGTTTTTTGTACATTGGTTAAGCGTCCATCGTTAAACTTAGGCATATTACCAATCGCACCCTTTTTACCCATATTGAGTACATTCACTACAAATTGCGCATCGCCGTATGTTGTAAGATCAGGAGCACTTCCCGCCATGCCTTTGCCATCTTCGCCATGACATGCAGAACATGTTGCCCATAAAGCACGACCTGTTTCAACCAACGCAGGGTTCTTACTCTTTTTAACAACTGAAATTTCTTGCATCATAAATGCCGCGACAGCTTTTGCACTCTCCGCGTCCAAAAGACCCGCTGGCATTTCACCTAGTGGATAGTCTGAACCTTTAGCTCCTTGAAGAATAGAAGCAACAACAGCTTCTTCATTACCCCATTTTTTAAGGTTAGCCGCTTTGTTGTTCATACCATCCCCCGTTACACCATGACATGGAGCACACTGAACCAAATAAACACCCTCACCCATACTCATAAGGGTTGATTTATCTGGATTGGCAAATTTGCTCTCAAATTTTTTGTTGTAACTTTTGACCTCTTCGTTGTATTCGCCCAATTGACTGTAAGATGCTAAAGGGTATCCCGCTAAAAAATACCACAATCCCCAAGCAATCGTTCCTACAAATGAGAGTGCCCAACCAATAGGTAGAGGGTTTTTATATTCACCTATACCATCCCAATTTTCTTTTGCCAATTCTCCGCTACTCTTGTCGGTTTTCATCTGCTTTAAATATTTACCAACAACAAAAACACTGAGAATTATAATCGCTGCTGCACCAAGCAATGCTAATGCGTTTACATTGTCATTCAGCCAATTCATTTATTGCTCCTCTTTATTCTTTTGCGTTATTAGACGGCGTTCGGGATTCAATCGGAGCATCGTCAATATTGTCATGCAATGCAAGATTGGCGTATTGCTCATAATTTCGAGTGCCCTTCTTTTCAGCTCTGTAAAGATGATAGAGATAGCTGTACATAACAACTGCTAAAAAGATTGTCGCAAAAATATAACCATAAGCTTGCAGCTCTCTGATTGTTTCCATATCCACCGTCGACACCTTACTTTAAGCTATTGAGATAGGCAATAATTGCAACAATCTCTTTAATCTCACCGCGTTTAAATGCTTCCTTAACCTCTTGACTTTTCATGTCTGCAACAATTAAAGCAGCTTCAGCCATAACTTGCTTCTTTGCTTCATCGTATGTGCCAAGCTTTGGCATGTCCGGTTTATCATAAGGAACATTAAAGACGTTTTTAACAGTGTAAGCTTCCGCGTAAGCTGTTTCAATATCCGCATTGTTTTTAAACATGTGTTTATATGCTGGCATAATAGAGCCTGGAACAACACTTATAGGATCTAGCATATGGTATTCATGCCAATCGGTTGTTCGATAATTTCCAACCCTCATCAAATCAGGTCCTGTTCTTTTTGAGCCCCAGAGGAATGGTCTATCGTATGCATATTCACCGCTTAAAGAATACATACCATAACGGTCTGTTTCCGATTTAAAAGGACGAATGAGCTGTGAATGACATGCGTTACAGCTATCTTTAATATAAACATGGCGACCCGCTAATTCAAGGACACTGTAAGGTTTTGTTCCCTTAACAGGACGTGCACTTTCCATAAAGTCTGGCAAGATAGTGACAATTCCTGCATACGCAATCACTAAAAATACGCCTACTGCAAAAAAGAATGGGTTTCTTTCTAACCAATGAAACATAATCCTTCCCTCCCTTTAAGCTGCCATAGGTGAAGCATTTTGAGGCTCGCTCGCAATTGCTTTACTTACAGTCATAGTTTTGTACATATTATAAGCGAACATGAAGAAACCAATGAGGTACAATAACCCTCCTGTTGCACGTAGTGCATAGTAAGGAATAAGTACGGTTACGGTGTCAATAAAGGAGTACGCTAAGTTACCAAATTGATCCGTTGCTCTCCACATCATACCTTGCGTAATACCAGCAATCCACATACTTGAGAAATACATAACGATACCCGTTGTTTGGAGCCAGAATTGTGATTCCATTAATTTTTTACTGTAAAGTTCACGTTTATACATACGGGGTGCCATATGGAACAATGCTGCCATTGTCATAAAGCCTACCCAACCAAGTGTTGCATCATGAACATGACCTGGGATCCAATCTGTAAAGTGCGCTAATGCATTAACAGATTTAATCGATTGAATTGGACCTTCCAATGTAGCAAACATATAAAATGTTGATGCTAAAATCATAAACTTGACCAATGGATTTTCTTTGAGTTGTCCCCATTGTCCTTTCATCGTAAGAAGCATGTTAATTGCACTACCCCATGATGGAAGAATTAAGATAACAGAGAAAATAGAACCCATCGTTTGTACCCAATCAGGCACCGTAGAGTAGATAAGGTGGTGTCCACCTGCCCAAAGGTAAACAAACATCAAACCCCAAAAAGAAAGAAGTGATAATTTATAAGAAAATACTGGCTGACCTGATTCTTTTGGTAAGAAGTAATAAATCATCGCAATAATTGGCACGGTGAAAACAAAGCCTACCGCATTATGACCATACCACCACTGAACCATCGCATCATTACTACCTGCGTACATAGAAACAGAGTGATACCATTTACCCAAACCAGAAACGAAATAGGTTGGAACAGCCATATTGTTGAAGAGATAAAGCATCGCAACACCTAAAAATGTTGCAATAAAGTACCACATAGAGATATAAAGGGTTTTTTCGCGTCTGATACCAATCAAACCAAAAAGACTAATACCCCATAAAACCCATACCACAACAACTGCTATATCAAGAGGCCACTCAAGTTCAGCGTACTCTTTAGATGTTGAGATTCCTAAAAAGAGGTTTACAACCGCAATCACCATAACAATCATGTAAAGCCAAAAATGAAGCTTACCGATGACCATTAAGAAAGGTGATTCTGCCATAGAAACCTTCAGTACTCTCTGCCCGATATAGTACCATGAAGCGAAGATTCCGCTCAATAAGAATCCAAAAATTACTCCTGAAGTGTGTAAAGGACGTAAACGACTGTACGTACCGTATTCACCTGCCAAGTAATTCAACTCAGGGAAAGCCATCTGATAGGCGATAACCACACCTATTAACATACCAATGATTCCAAATAGAATCGTTGCGTGTGTAAAACATTTGGCGACTGAATAGTCATAGCTTAATGCATTGTTTGCCTGCATCAATTCCTCCTGCTTGTGTTTTTATGTCACAAAAATATCACATAATGTGAGAATTATAGTTCAGTTTATCTACAATAAAGCTTAATAAGATTAAATTTGTGTTAAATAAAAAAATTTAAGAAAAAATTAAAAAGAGACCAAGAGAGGTATTTCCTACTCTTGGGTATTGATTTTGTAGCCAAGTCCGGGGATATTTTTAATAAAATCTTTATCAGTTTTTTCGCGTACGCGCTTGATAAATGTCCTAATCGCTGAATCTGTTACTTTTTTGTTTGTCCAAACTGATTTTTTAATCTCTTCATGCAAGACAAACAGTCCTAAATTTTTCACTAAAACGGAAATAAAGAGCAACTCTTTTTTTGTTAAAAAAATCGTCTGTCCCTCTTTCACTAAAACACGTCTATTTTTATCAAACTGATAACCAAAGCCTAGCTCAACCAAATCATTATGAGAAAGTAGTTCTTTGGCAAGATATTTGAGTGTTCCAAGAAGCTCATCAGGGTCAATGGGCTTAATAAGATATTTATCAACACCCACATCAATCGCACCTAGTAATCGCTCTTTTTCACTAAAAGCACTTAAAATAACCACTGGTGTTTGTTTTGAAATGTTTTTTATCTCTTTTGTCATCGCAAGACCATCAAGAACAGGCATCATAATATCAGTCACAACAATGTCAGGTTTATATTTTTTAAACTTTTTTAATCCATCATCTCCATCACGCGCTGTAATAAACTTAGCAAATTCATCGCCTATAGCACTTTCCAATGCTTCTCGTAAATCATCTTCATCTTCTACAAATAAAACAGTTAGTTTTGATAAATCACTCATTATCTTTCTCCTCTTGCGCAACAGGTATTGTTAAACGAAAGCAGACACCAAATTTCGTATTGATAGCAGTAATAGAGCCCATCATGCTATTTTTGATAATCATCTCACTCATATACAACCCTAAACCCGTTCCAACACTGGCATGTTTTGTTGTAAAATAAGGTTCAAAAATTTTATCGATGATTGCTTCATCAATACCGCCTGCATTATCGCTTACATTAATTATAGCATCTCTTGGTGTGATTGTGTCAATTTCAATATAAATTAATCTGTCTTTTATTTTTTTATTACAAAAAGCATCAATCGAATTATTAATTAAATTAATCAATACTTGTGAAAATTCATTAAAATACCCTTTAATGCGTGTATCGTGTTTAACATCAACAACGACATTTATTTCATTACGCTCCAGTGTGCCTTGCATAATATCGATAGCCTCTTGCACAACAACACTCAGCTGGAAACATTCACTTTGCCTATCAGGACTAAAAAAACTGCGAAAATCTTCAATGGTATCAGACATTTTAGAAACAATTCGTTTGGCATGAATATAACTGTTTTCAAACTGCTCATCACGTTCAGTACCTTCGCGTCGATAAAGTTTATTCATCTTATACAAAGTGATGTTCAGTTCTGATAAAGGCTGTCTCCATTGATGAGCAATATTGGCTATCATCTCACCCATGGAAGCAAGGCGAGATTGTTGAAATAAAAATCTATCTTTATTACGGTTTTTTTCAACCTCTTCTTTGACACGCTCTTCCAATGTTTGGTTAAGTTCAATCAAGGCTTTTGTCTGTTCTTCAACACGCTGTTCAAGCGTTGCATTGAGCTGTTCAAGCTCAGCATCTTTTGCCATTAATGCTTCACTCAAATGGACACTTTGCGTAACATCATAACGAATCGCAATAAACTCTTCTATATCACCGTTTTCATCTAATATGGGGAAAACCGTGGTATTCACATAAAAAGTACTACCATCTTTTGCACGATTTTTAACAGTAGATTTGTAAGTCTGTTTTTGTAAAATTGTCTGCCATAATTGCTTAAACGTCGAAGCAGGTACATCAGGATGTCTTACGATATTATGATTTTGACCTACAAGTTCTTCTTTTGTATAACCTGATATTTTGCAAAATTCATCATTCACAAACGTAATAATGCCGAAAATATCTGTTTTTGAGATAATGTTACTGCTCTCAATGGCTGATTTATACTGTTCTAACTTCATGCTATGACCGCGCTATATCCAAGATACGCCATATACAATCCATACCCTATAATAATCAGTGAAGCAATTTTAATCATAACTTCTCGTAGCCCACTGCCATGTAAAAATCCTACCATAAAACCAAGCCCCAAAAGAGCTGGCAACGTAGAGAGCCCAAAAATGAGCATTATCAGCCCACCCCAGACAAAAGATCCCGATGTTGCGGCAGATGCCAAGAAAAAATAGACCAATCCACACGGCAAAAAGCCATTTAGCATCCCTAATCCATAAAAGCTCCAATAGGATTTAGAGTGAATAAGCCTTGAAAAAAGTTGCTTGATAGAAGGATTAAATGCAATGGAAGATTCTAAAGAAGTTAAAAACTTTATTTTTCCCATTAAAGAAAATCCCATCAGTACCATGACAATACCTGTAATAAAGTAAAAATACCCCGAGCTTTGGGATGAAAGAGTAAAAATACTGCCAAAAAAACCAAACAGCATACCTAGCACCGTATACGAACTCACGCGACCAATATTATAAATAAGATGTATGAGAAGTTGATGAGAGGAAGATGCGGAGGGTGTAATCTTCGCGCTACTATACGCCATAACAAATCCTCCGCACATACCGACACAGTGCCCCAAACTTCCTAAAAAAGCTACGCTGATGATAGCGGTTACGTCAATAGCGTTAATGGCACTGCTCCGTTAGTTAAAGTCTATTTGCAAACTCTTGGAAGATATACTTACTTTCATGCGGTCCAGGACTGGCTTCTGGATGGTGTTGCACAGAGAAAATCGGTGCATCGTTGTACTCTAGTCCTTCAATCGTATTGTCAAAAAGGTTCATATGCGTTACTTTTGCGATAGAACATACAGACTCTGGAACATTGTAATTATGGTTTTGTGCCGTAATCTCAACGATGTGATTGCCCATATTTTTAACAGGATGGTTCCCACCGTGTTGTCCAAATTTGAGTTTATACGTTGGATGACCATGTGCGATAGAGAGGAGTTGATGCCCTAAACAGATTCCAAACATCGGTACTTTAGCGTTAATAAGTTTCGTAATTTGTGCTGCTTCTTTTTTCAAAATCAGTGGGTCTCCTGGACCATTTGATAAAAAGAGTCCTTGGATTTCACCTTTTTTGTAACGAGCGATAATCTCATCCGCATCAAAATTATGGGGAATGACTTCTACTTCAAGACCTGTCGCACACAGTTCATTGAGAATATTTCGTTTGATACCAAAGTCTACAGCAACGATTTTTTTACCCAAAGAGTTGGGTGCTTTATCGTATGATTGTGTTTCGGCGTTCCATACACTGTTTACATGTAAATAAGACTCCGTCGTTCCTACTTTTTCAATATAATTTACCTCTTCGATACGTGGGCTTTTCACAAGCATAGATTTAAGCGTTGCTTGATCACTAATTTCAGTTGATGCAATCATCATCTTTGGACCCGTGTCTCGAATCATTTTTGTCAAATAGCGTGTATCGATATCGCAGATTCCCATACTTTCGTGCTTTTTCAACAAAGACGGTAAACAATCAGTTGAACGAAAATTTGAAGGGGTTACATTGAGGCTTCTCACAAACATACCACTTGCGTGTACGGTTTTACTCTCCATATCATCGTCATTCGTTCCAACAATTCCAATTTCAGGCATGGTGAAGACAACAAATTGCCCTGCATAACTTGGGTCACTCATAATTTCTTGGTAACCGCTCATTGAGGTATTAAAAACAATCTCGCCTGTTTTTGTGCCTTCAAAGCCAAAACTTTTAGCCTCTAAAAAAGTGCCATTTTCAAGATAAATCCATACAGGTTTTAACATCATGATAACATTCCTCTTGCGCGAAGCTCTTCTTCATAGAGCTTTTCAAAAATTAAATCATACTCTTCTGAGCCTGGAACTAATTTACGTTTATAGTGTGATATTTTTTCTGCAACACTGTCTTCAATGGCTTGAAAACTTTCAATGTAACTTTCAATAGAACCATAAACAACATTTTTGACACGATTTTCAGAAACAGCGTACTCAATTAAGTTGTTCTTCCAACTGGTTTCTAGAATATGATGTGCAAGCTCATTGTACCTGTCTTCATACGAGAGAATCACACCGTACTCTTTTGCTAATTTTTTCTTAATAAGCCAAAACATATTGCGTCTATCGACTCTTTGAAACTCCATCTCATCTTCATTTTGTTCCAAGATTTCAGTAACACGCTCTTCTAACGCTGTCTCTTTTTTGATATCAGCAGTAATCAAATCTTCAGCGACTTTGACAACAGGTTCAATGCTCTTAAGCATGGTTACAAATCCACAATTTAAAAGATCAATGGCTATTTTATTGGCAATATATGGGGCATGTGGCAATCTGATTTTCATCCATAAACCTTGCTTTGAATTTTGACATATTGTAACCAAAGTAAGGTAAATATCTGTTTAGAGCAAGAAAAACTCTTCTAGCTGTCACTCTTTTGTTGCATTATTTTCACTAAAAGGAGGACCCATTTTGAGACGCTGGGTGACTTCAGAAGCGATTTGAGGGTTCATTTTTGCCATGACTTGTGAGATTTTCTTAGCAGGAAGCCCAAAAAGAATCGCAGCAGCTTCGTGTGTTGGAAGCTTTTCAATAATCGCCGCGGCAGCCCCATCTTTCATTTTTTCGTAACTCTCACCTACTTTTTCGTTCTTTTTAGCCTCTATCAGTTCAAGCATCTTTTTATTTTCTTCAAGCATCAAAGCAATCTGTTTTTGCTTCGCATCGATCTCTTGTCTGCTCTTTTCAATACTGGCTTCTTTCTCTTTTAACGCTGCTTTTTGTTTATCAAATAAGACATTGGTTGCGGCTTGAAGTGCTTCAAACGATTGTCTGGCTTCGTCGATTTTTTCGATTTCTCTTAGAAGCTCGCTTTTTCTCTCTTCAAAAATTTTGGTACAGTCAATGGTCTCAGCACAAAGAAGTGTTCCTAAGAGTAGCAGTGCTATTTTTTTCATTGACTCACCTTTTTTTGCATTTGATTGGCAAAGAGTTGCGTTGAAATCTCATCCAGTGCTAATTGCTCTTCTTTTTTAAGCTTAGCAATGATAGCCTGAAGTTCTTGTTCTTCAAGGTAATGAATTTTCTCATACTCCACGTGTGCTTTTTGGTAAGCGCTTTGAAGCATGGAGGTATTTTTTTCTACCAAAATGAGCTCTTCTTCTAAGCGCTTTTTGTCACGATTGAGTATTCGTTTTTGCTCTGCAATCAATGAGAGCATCGATACTGTACCTTCACGTGGAGTTTGCAATCCTCCAATTTCATCATACAGTACCGTTATTTTATGCCGAAGCATTTTCTCTTTGTTTTGACTCTTCATCAAATCTCGCTCAATGCTATCACGCTTTTGTTTGCGCACTTTAGCAATTTTTGAGAACTGGCTTTTCATAACTTTACATCTTTACATGTAACGATTACAAGATAATAGTATCGTTCCTATCAGGACTTGTTGAAATCAAACCTACTTTTGTCTGCGTAATCTCTTCAAGACGTGCGATATAAGCCTTAGCCGTAGGAGGTAAATCCTCAAACTTACGACATCCAACCACACTCTCCCAACCTGGTAATTCTTCGTAAATAGGCGTTACATTATCCAAATCTTGCGGTAGGGTTTCAACTCTTTGCCCGTTGATTTCATACGCCACACACACTTTAATACGTTCAAATCCATCCAAAACATCAAGTTTCATAATGGCAAGTTCATCACAACCATTGATACGGCTTGCATAGCGACATGCCACCGCATCAAACCAGCCACAACGACGTGCACGTCCCGTAGAAGTTCCGACTTCCTTTCCTTTTTCACGAAGCGTTTTACCATCTTCACCCATATCTTCGGTAGGGAATGGTCCATTACCCACACGCGTACAATACGCTTTGACAATACCCGTGACTTTACCAATATCTTTAGGACTTAAACCAAGCCCCACACACGCTCCCGCACTAATCGTATTTGAACTGGTTACAAATGGATAAGTTCCGTGGTCAATGTCTAAAAGCGTTCCTTGCGCACCTTCAAGCAAAACACGCTTATTTGCATCAAGTAAATCCCACACCATCTGTGTTGTATCGGCTAAAAAAGGTAAGAGTGCCTGCGCATACGCATCAAGTTCTGCTTTAAGCGTCTCAAAATCAGGCGTTACAATACCAAGTGCGCCAAAAAGAGCTCTGTTTTCTTCGTAAAATTCACTTAAATTCTCAGCCAATTTTTGTGTGTCGCGCAATTCACCCAAACGATGACCACTACGCTCAATTTTACTCCCGTAGCTTGGACCAATACCACGTCCTGTCGTTCCAATCGCTTTTTCGCCACGCAATTTTTCTTTGGCTTGGTCGATAAGAATGTGATGTTTTAAAATCATATGCGCCTTATCGCTCACAAAAAGTCTGCCTTGAAGATTTTCAAACTGCTTCATCTCCGTAATAAGCGCCTCAGGAGAGACAACCACACCGTTTCCAATGATATTAATCGCCTTTGGATTTAAAATGCCAGAGGGAATAAGATGCAACGCATAACGCACGCCATCAACCCAAATGGTATGCCCCGCATTGTGTCCGCCTTGGTAACGACACACTGCGTCATAATTTTGCGCCATCAAATCAACAATTTTACCTTTACCCTCATCGCCCCACTGAATTCCTACAATCATATCTGCTTTCATTTTTGTCCATCTCTTTTAATTAATATCTCAATAATATCATCACTGTAAAGTCCAAAACCACTGGATGCAATGCCTTCACAATCGTAACTTCCACCCACACCTAAAGTAAAATTTTTCTCAATAAATCTAAAAAATAGCGCTTTATAATAACGCATTTTCACATAATACAATGGTGAAAAAACCACGTTAGAGTACTCAATATTTTTCGCCAATGCTTTCATTTTGAGAAGCTCACTTCGAAGCTCACTGGGAACCTCATCCATAATCGCATCCATTTGTTCCTCTGTTTGCAAACATGCAAGCTTTGTAAGCCAAGGAATATCAAGTGCTAGAAGCTTTTGCAACTCCCCTTTTTCAAAGATGGCTAAGTCAATTTGCAACATGGTGGAGAGAATTTTTGGAATGTTAATATTGCTTACATGTAAAAGCGGTTTGAGTTCAAATTTTTGAAACAATGCCACACTCATCCCAATACTTTGTGCCAAATCTTCTTGCCCAATGAGCTCTGCACCCATTTGGTGTACTTCGTGACTTGGGTAGCGAAAAACCGGCTGGATATAAAACCATTTATCATGGCTCGTACTTCTACCCACACGTTTGGTAATAAGGCGCACCGCGTCCATCGTACTATCAGCGCGTAATGAGACAATATGGTTTTGCTCATCCGAAAATCGCAAAAGCTCTTTTTCATCGATGCTTTGGTGCTGATGGTAGGAAAAAAACGGTGTCACAATCTCTTCAAACCCTGCTTCGTAAAAGAGTTCACTTGCCACGCGTTCTAAGCTACGCTTTAACTTCGCACTCTCTCCAAAATAGAGCTTACTTCCCGTAGGAATTTCGTGTTCATAAATCATAAGGTAGCCTATTTGTAAAATGCTTGCGTAAAGACACGGTTAGCCGTACCATCGTATGCTCTTTTGCCTAATTCTTCAAGCGCTAATTCAACGGCGTTGAGTGTCCAAGCGGTCTCGTAAACATTGACCAATCCCATGTGATTGATTCTAAAAAGTGTGTCTTTGATATGGTCTTGTCCACCCGCCATATTGACACCGTATTTGGTTTTTAAAATTTTGCGAATTTTAGAAGCATCATCATGCAGTACCGCACTCATGGAAGGGGCGGGGACTTTTGGGTAAATGTGTAAACCTAAGGCTTTAAGCGCTTCATTGCATGCCAATGCTCGCTTATGCGTATCGGCATACAGTTTATCTAAACCACCCTCTTTTTCAATCATCTCAAGCATCGCATTTAAACCAATAACCAGCGTTGTTGCCGCCGTCCATGCGGTTGTATTTTTACGTTGGTTTTTGAGTTCTGTTTTGAGGTTAAAGTAGTATCCCACACCACCATTTTCAATCATTTCTAATGCTTTTGCATTCAAGCCAACAAGGGCTAAACCCGGTGGTAACATCAAAGCTTTTTGGCTTCCAGAAATGAGCGCATCAATATGTGTTGTATCAACTTTTTCAACACCGACAGCCGTAATGCCATCAGCAATGACCATAATAGTGGGGCGAATGGCTTTGACTGCTTTTGCTAGTGCTTCTACGGGATGTCTAAGACCGCCTGCACTTTCACACACTTGCACGCACACTGCATCAATCGCTTCATCATTTTTTACACATTCCACGATGGCTTCAACACTTACTGGCGTATCCCATTCATTTTTAATTTCAACAAAAGGCTTCTGGTATGCCGCGCAAATCTTTCCAAAACGCTCACCAAACTTTCCAGAATTAACCACCAAGGCTTTGCTTTGACATAAATGCAAGACACACGCTTCCATTGCACCTGTTCCACTGGATGCTAACATCAAAACTTCTTCCATCCCAAATAATTTTTTCAAAAGGGTTCTTGCTTGTGCAAAAATAGCTTCAAACTCAGGGGTTCTATGGTGAATCGTAGGGGTACTCATGGCAACGCGAACAGCTTCAGGAACGGGTGTTGGGCCAGGTGTTAGAAGTAACATAAAAAATCCTCATCGCTATAGTTTTAGAGGTGATTGTAACAAAAGATTGCTTGTTATTTCTTTAGCAATGCAGTACAATAGGCGTTATCAAATGGTTACATGTAAAAGGTAACATTAGTAAAATAAAGAAGGAGTTTGATATGTCATTCAAATTCAAGATTACTTTGGCGATTTGTGCGCTGATGTTTTTAAGTCTTAGTGTCTTTGGAATTTTTAGTTATATCGATACGAAAAAAAATAGTATTGTGCAAGTCGAGTCTAGCTTAAAAATGGCATCGCACGCGCTCACAGACTATATCGACCTATGGGTTGCAACAAAAAAAAGTGGTGTGGAAAGTACCGCTCGTTCTTTTAAAGAGATTGATATCATGGCGATTAGCGATATTATCGATAGACTGCAAGAAAGTACCAAAATCTTAGGTGCGATGGATGCGTATGTCGGGCTTGAAGATGGAACGATGACATTGGGCAGTAAGAGTAAATTGCCTGAGGGCTACGACCCACGTATTCGCCCTTGGTACACCAAAGCCAAAGAAACAGGTAAGCTTGGTATCACCGATGTTTATATTGATGCAACCACAAAAGCTCCTATTGTCACAATTTTTGCACCGATTATTGGAACCGATAAAAAGCTTATTGGTGTTTTTGGAATTGATATTAGCTTAGATGATTTAACCAAAGCGATTGGCAATGTGAACTTTAATGGTGGTTATGGTGTTTTACAAGACACCAAAGGCTTTATTGTTGCTCATCCCAACAAAGAGCTTCATGGTAAAGAGCTCGCCAAAATCTTACCAGAACTTACCAATCAATTTGGCGATAAAAAAGAGGGCTTAATCAATTACTCATTTCAAGGAAGTGATAAAATCTACACCTTTAAAATTGCACAAGAGAGTGGTTGGAGACCAGGTATCGCATTTGATAAAGCAGCAGCGTACTCTTTTTTAGACACACAAATCAAAGGGCTTATCTTTTTAGCGATTATTATGCTTATTGGCTCTATTGTGCTCATTACCCTTTTGATTAAAGTTTTGCTCCGTCCTTTAGACAAACTCAACCTTGTGGTAAAAGAGCTCTCTTCGAGCGAAGGCGATTTAAGACAGCGCCTTGAAGTACACAGTAACGATGAGTTTGGCGAAGTCTCTTTGAATATTAACAAATTTATCGAAAAGCTCCATGCCATTGTGAAAAATTCTAAAAGTATTAGCGGTGAAAATGCCTCTATCTCAGAAGAACTCTCTCGCACTGCTTCAGAGGTCGTTCGCAACGTTGATGCAGAATCTAAAATCGTTCTAACCACAAAAGAGAGTGGTCTACGTCTAAGCCAAGAGCTCTCTAGCTCCGTCGATAAAGCTAAAGTCTCTCAAACGCTTTTGAAAAAAACCCAAAACGATATTACCGATGTTAAGCAAAAAGTAGAAGAGTTAGAACGTACGATGCAAATGACAGCCAGCAAAGAGCAACATCTTGCCGAAAAACTCTCCCATGTCAGTCAAAATGCCAACGAAGTCAAAGATGTTCTAAGTATCATCCGAGATATCGCAGACCAAACCAATCTTCTAGCGCTTAACGCCGCTATTGAAGCCGCACGTGCAGGAGAGCATGGTAGAGGTTTTGCTGTTGTTGCCGATGAAGTACGAAAGCTTGCAGAACGTACTCAAAAAAGTTTGGTTGAAATCGATGCCACCATCAACGTTGTCGTTCAATCCATCATGGATGCCAACACTGACATTGCACATAACGCAACTGAAGTGAATACCCTAGCCTCTGTTTCCATAGAGCTGCAAGAAGATATGAACAACATTGACACCATCATCCAAAAGACCATTGAAGACACGCAAGAGAGTGT
>CAYTVI010000023.1:15538-26141 GCA_964441765.1 uncultured Sulfurospirillum sp. | reverse complement strand
GTGCTAAGACAATGTAAGAAAGAGTCATAGCAACAAAGGGTTTAATCCCCACTATCGCTCCACCCCTTGCCCGATTAAGCACCGCAAAAAGGACTATGCTTAAAAGTAAAAGGAAGATGCTCATGCGCCTATTCCTTTCACTTTGGCATACTCTTGTATTGCCAATGCCAAAGCTTCTTTAAGTTCACTCAGTTCAATGAGCACTTCGCTATCATCTGCCATGCGCCATTTTGTCTGAGTAACACCTAAGAAGTCACTAGCGGTGATAGCATTTTGCATATCAAGGCGAGCTTGGTTATTAGCATCAAAGGTATTGCCTTTTGATGTGGTGATAACAAGGTTGGCAAGTCTTACTCGTGTAGCCTCTTTCTTTTCCTCTGTGGCAATGAGCGCTAACTCTTCATCGCTTAAAACTTGACCATTTTGTGTCGTAATCTTTATCATACATCACCTCGATAAATACGAATTTTTGAACCAACGCCAAATCCATTGCTAAGAGCATGTGTGAACGTCAGCTGCGTAACGTTTGTGACTGTGCCTGTTTTTCTACCAAAGAAACATGCACTCTCATTTCTATCACAGCTACAAAGACTCTCAAAGGTGACTAATCCATTTGCCCCTTTATGAATAGTGGCGGATACTGTGGCTAAATTGTCCTCAGCTGCTTGATAACCAAAACGGGAAACATTGCTATTTGTCCCTAATACGGTCGCACTTGTTGTAAAGATTTGTTGCGTGTAATAGTTTGTTTGAGTATTGTCTCCATTGACAAATAAAGCGATATAACTTGCCCCGTTTGAAACATTGTCAATTTCGACACGATAGCTTTTATGCGTATTAATATCTAATCCGCTAAAATTTATACTCGTGACAGGGCTACCAGTTACTTCAAACTCTGCTAAAAGCCCTTTGAAGTCAATACCTTTTACGCTTGATGTTGCATCAACTGCCTCTTTATCAACCCTCGTCCAAGCACTCCATGCACCTGAGATGTAGTGTCTGTTATAGACCGCATTTGAACCAGTGTAAGCATATGCTGTTTGGCTTCTTGGAGAAGTGTTATTTTGAGCTGTGTAAAAGATAGTGTGAATGTACCAATAGCTCACATTCGCATCAGGACAGTTCGCATGTTTAGTTAAAATATACTCTTGTGTTGCGTTGTTTGGGTCATCTGTGATTGAGACTTGTGTACATAGCGCACTTGTGGCGATGGAGAGTTTTAATGCCAAGGCTGCAATTAAACCAGTGACTGCACTCATTGGATGTGCATCATTGTCACTTCGTCCACTTAAAGAACTATGAGATGTTGGCACATACGTTGGGCTTGACCATGTCAATAACTCAGCATCATAAACATAAATCCCCTTAGGTGCTGTTGTTTTAAAATACAATGCGCCTGTAGTAAGAGGCTCACCATCATTGTCTACCGTTGGGGCGACTGCTTTTGCGCCTAAGTATTTGTCATCAAAGCTATCAAAGATTGCTTCGGCTGCTTCTTTGGAGGAAAGTGCCGATGCAGCACTTGCACTCGCTTCGCCTGCTTTTGTCGTTGCTATACCTGCTTGAGTTGTAGCGGTCTGCGAATAGGTCAATACATTTTCGACACTGGTGTTAATCCATGTCAACGCTGTATTTATCTTTGGTATCAAGCTTGCAGTTTGTGTGGCAAAGGTTTTCATCCATGCTACAAAGGTGTCTGCTCTTGGTCTGAAATTTACTCTATCCCTTGAGCTTGGCGGCTCATCGGGTAGTGTAATGTCTTGTGTGATTTGTTCTGCTGCCATGATTTTCCTTTTTAAATTAATCCCATAATTGAACCTGTGATGGCTGTCTCGTCCTCATTTTCACACACGGTTTTAGAGGATTGAAAGTAGCCATACACATTGTATAAGCCAAAGTTTTTCTGTGTAACGACTACAGGTGTGCCACTGAGCCTTGTTAGCATATTGTAGATACGCTCTACGGTTTCGGTTGGGGTAAAGATGTCAAATCCCATCACTTTTGCAAAGTTACCTTTTGAGATATAGGTTGCACCTGTACTCACATCTTTTGCGATTTTGGAATAATCTTCAATCCCAAGCTCTACTTTGAATTTGGCAAACCCAAACTCCTCAAGCGCTCCAGCGATACAGATACCACACTTCGCATCGTTCTCTCCATTGTCAATTTCAATTACATAGGATATGTTCCGTGTAAGCGTTGTTCTTTCATAGACCACTTGTGTTTTACGATTATCGAGCCATTTCCCATAGAAGTAATCTTGCCAATCAATCACATCAGGATACAGCTCATACTCCATGCTCTCTATGACATCAAGCGCATCATTATCGATAACATCCACCATCACTTTAAACGCATCAAGATTGCCAAGGTATAATCCATCGCTTTCAATCGCTGAAACACTTACTTCTAATATTGAAGGGTTACTCGTTTGGGTGCTGCTAAATTGGTCGAACATTTTGTACTTATTGGTCGTGCCTAAAAATTCCCATTTTCCGCTAGGATTTGTTTCTGCATTATAGACACTGGTGCGTGGGTCAACACCAACCGTTCCTGCAACAAGGCATTTATACTCACCCCAATACCCCTCATCAGGAATAAACACTTCAGCTCCTACTCCATACGTTGTGGCTGGGTTGTAGGCTGGGAGCGTACTCGTTGGTACATTTGAGTCTAAAAGAGCTATGGGCTGTGGTACTAAAATTCTCATGCTGGTATTCCTTGGTTGTTGCCATGTTTTGTCACTTTTAAAAGCTCCTGTTGTGACTTCACAATCTCATAGAGGTATGAGACCATTTTGCTAAGGTTTTTATTTCCACTGTTTTGGACGCTGACAAGCTCCCCTAAATCCACTGGGTTTTGAGAAACCGTTAAGGTTTGCAACAACATGTCAGCAGGCAATGAATAGCTAGTGCTACCGTTTAACCTATCAAGAGCTTCTTGATACTCTTTGGCAGCATCCGTGCTTTTCATAAGAGCATCACCAAGACTTGCCCATGCCTCTATGGTATCTTGTGTAAAGTTCTCTTTGATAGCCGCATCATACATACTTAAGAAGTTATCAACCGTTACAGAACTAGCTCCTAAAGAAGTTGATAACGCTTCGAAGTCTTTTTGTAAATAGTTTGCGGTGAACTCCAATTGCTCTACCGTACCACTGCCTAAAAACCACTCCGTGTACCCTCGTTTGTAAGTGGTATATCCACCAACAGCTGTGGAGATAGCTTCCGTAATGGTTTTATCTATTTGCGCAGCATAGTCCACCCATGACTGGTAAATGGTGTCTAGGTTTTGAGGATTGATAGAGCCTAAAAATGCTTTGACTACGTTGGTATCTAAAAAGCTTTGGAGGTTTGAAAAACGACCACCAGCAACAACGAGGTCATTGTACTCGCCAAGCTGTGCTAAAAGATAATCATACGCTCCGATTGTCTGTTTAATAGCCTCTAGTTCTTCAGCATTAAAGCCCGTGTAATTTTCCCATGATTTGGAAGAAAACCAGGACTTCTTTTTGTAACTGGTATAGTACCGACCATCTGCATAATCAGCCGTAGCATTTCCAAAAATATCGATGCCTTGCCCTGTGACTTTGGTCTTTCCAAACAAACCACCCAGTACGCTTCCTAAAAGAGATCCTGCGATAATACCAATAGGACCACCCCACCATCCAAGGGATGCGCCAAGTCCGCCAAGCGCTCCACCAATTGCACCTGTAGTACCAGCGTACGTGTCTGCTCCAAAAATCTTATCGCCAAGGCTTCCGACCAAATAGCCACCTATACCACCAAGTGATGCCCCACTAAGCGCAGAGCCTACGGTCATTGATGTGGGTAGTCCTGCCATGCCTGCATAAGCGAAAGGGTTAGCAACACCTGCACCAAAGCTCATCATCCCACTTGCCCCACTTCCAAATCCCATGTTCGCCAAAAGACCTGAAGCACTTTGAAACCCTGTTATGATGCTACCGCTTATCCCTGTAGTAATCATTCCATAAGCTGTTTTCAAAGAGGATGCCGTACTTACCAACGATAAGATGTCGTTGCCTTGGCTTTTAACTTGCCCTGTGGCTTGGTCTATCTTTGTCCCTCCAACAGTGGTAATGACCCCACCATCAACACTCACGCCACCGCCACTCATAATTTTAGAGAGGTCATCAGCACTTAGCGTTTCACCTACCAAAGAAGAACTAGCACTTAGCCCTCCATAGGTTTTATACATATTGACGAAACCACTTTGAACGGTGTTGGTAATTCCTCCAGCAAATGTCCTGCTAAGACCAGCGAGCATGCTATCGCCAATAGAGCCAAACAAACTCTTCATCCAAGCACCAAAAGAGGTAAACTTCCCTCTCATTCCATCAAGTAGCTGCTCATCTAAGGCTTTATTGACATTCTCAAAAAAATCATAGAGCCACTCATTGTTTTTCTTGAATTGTTCGTTTAAAAACTTTTCTTCATTTTTGGCACGCATGTCTAGCATTTGAGAATGGCTAAGTACGCCTATCTCTTTAAGCTTATTCATTGCGATTTCTTCTTTTAAATAAAATGCGCTGCTCTCATCACCTATTGCCTCATAGTATGCAAGGTATGAATTTTCCATATTTGAAAGCGCTGTTTTCGCATTTTGTTCAATCTCTTTATAATCTATTTCACTATCGAGCTGGCGGATTGATTTTTCAGAGTTTTGGGCTAAGAGTGCAAATTGTTCGTCATTAAATTTTTGTGTTTCTTCGAGTACTTTTTTATGTTCATTTATAAGCTTATTATTCCCGCTTGAGTATGTTCCGTTAACCGCTCCAGTGACATCGTTATTTTGCTTTATGATTTCATCAGTTGTTTGCTTTGTACTGCTTTGATACTCTAGCATTTTAGAACGAGCTGTGCTAAATGCATCTTTTACTTTATTTAATACTTGAGCACTGTTTTCTGTATTATTGATAAATTCTTTCCATTCATTATCTTTACTTTTAAACGATTTTTCATACTCAAGCATAGCAAGTTGTGTTTTAGCAATTTTTTGGTTCAAGTCAATTTCAGTCGCGACACTACCAAATGGGTTAAGAGAATTAAGCCCTTTTTGAGCACTAAATGCACCGCTTTTGATAGCCTCAAAAGCATATCCTGATTGGTCTGCCAATTGTGAAAAAGCCACTTCAACGGTTTTAACAATATAACTAATGCCTTTAATGGGATAGCTTACTGCTATAGCTGCACTGGCGATTCCTTCCGCTGTGCTAAAAACAGTATTTCCAAGAGCATTCATAAGCTCTTTGTTTTTTGTCATTTCTAAGAACTGTTCATTAAACTCTTTTAGACCTTCTTTTGCCCCAACAAAAAGACCTGATTCATTAGCAACTGTATTTTTAAAGCTTGTCCAGTTATCTTCCATATTTGAAGTCAGACCGCCCCAAGTACCCATCATGTTTTGCATAGCATCTTGGTATTTAGAATTAAAAATAGCATTGAGCGTGCTTTGTATTATTTGTGCATTATTTTCAACAACGATATGTTTGGCTTTTCCACTTGAATCAGACCATGAATAGGCGATTTTCTCACCATTAACGCTTGCTCTTATACCAAATTCTTTAAGTCGTTCATTTTCCCCAACAACAGCATCCGCAATAGCCTCAACTGCTTGGATAAGAGATTTCCCCATAGCTGAAGATGTATCACCTAAAGTTTTAAGCGTTCCATCCATTGGATTAATACCATAGCTTCTCAATTTAACAAAAGCATCTGTGACTTCAGTAAGCTGATAAGGAGTTGTTGCAGCAAACTCTTTAATCCAAGAAAAACTAGCTTGAGATTTTTTGGAACTGCCCTCTAAAGTAGTAAGGACACTTTCAAATTTCTCAAATTCACCAGCAGTACCCAAAAGAGCAGATAAAGAAGATGTTGCACCATCAAAAGCTTTTTTAATAGAATAAATAGCCGCAACACCACCGACAATATCTTTTAATCGTTCAGTGTAGTTTTTAGTTGCATTATCAGCTTTTTTTGTATTTTCTGTTAATTTATCAAATTCAGTTCCAACAGCCGAGAGTTCTCCCGTTTGCTTATCTACCCTGATTTTAATCCTTAACTCTTGTTCCATCTTCTTATCCCTATTTATTTGACAATGTATGCTTAAGACGATGACACACGCTCAAAAGCTCAATAGCATCAAACCCTTTTTTTAATGCATAATCTTTTACGACTGCATAGTCGTTCAAGTAATGCACACCGCTCATACTTGGCACGGCATTTAAAGAAAGATGGAAGCATTCTAGTGCTCCCATCTGCCATTCATCAAGTCCATACTCCTTTGCGCTCGTTGTGCCCCTAAGCGAGATGAAACTTAGGAGTTGAAGGACTTTTTTTCTTTTTCTTTTTGCACTTCCACAAGGATGGTGCTTAATATTTCACGATATGATTTTCCGACACGCTCAATTTCTTTCATCAATGTATCTTTATTAGTACCGTTGGTAATCATCTCAAATTGTTCTTTGGCTATATTTTCAAATAGTACAGGCTCTTTAGAACTCTCTTCAACAATCGGTAACAACGTTCTAATCTCACTTAAAAGCTTTCTTTGTTCCCAAAGTATTTTTACTTTTTCCACAACACTAAGGTTGTTATCTAGCTCTAAAATAGCGCCATTTGTTTTATGGGTATTCATTAAAGTCTCAAGTTCTGTTTTTAACTTGCTATAATGATTGACTTTAGTCTGCTCGACTTTAAATTTCTCGCCAAGTGACTTTTTTTCTTCAGCATTCAATTCTCTTATTTCTACGCTAAATTCTTTTTCACCTAGCTCTAGGATGATTTTTGTATTCATCTATTTTCCCTTACGCATCAATAAGCTTAAAGAGAGGTTCACCCTCTTTTTTTAAAACCTTACCTTTAAAAGAAACCTTTGCATATTCAGCATCGCTAATAGCAAACTCTCCATCAAAAGAAAGGTTAATCATTGGGATAATAAGCACTTGAGGTCTTCCTGTTGCTTGATTTACTCCATCGACAACGATACGTCCTAATGTGTTTGAAACCTTTTCAGGGCTAAGTTCTTTTTGTGTCGCAGCATATGTGCGTTCACTGCACATGGCTGGAGAAAAAGCTCCTTCCGAATACGCTGTTTTTACGATGTATAATGTTTCACCATCAAGAACCACATCACCAATCACTCCAGCGACAAGTTCATCTTTGATAGTTTTTCCATTCCAATAAACATCACCTTCGCTGTATGAATTTGTAATAACAACGCCTTTAAAAGCAAGCGCTAAAACATCAAGGCTTGCATCACCAACTTCAGTATTTAATTCATAAACCACTCTTGTTTCAAGCTCCATCGCAGTTGCACCAATCGTTACATCATTAGATAAGAGCTCTTTTTTTTCAGGCGCTCTATTAAGTGTCACTTTTTGTTGATATGCCAAAGGAATTGACGTGCCATATCCACTGGTTGTTTTTGGTTCAAACGTAACGCTTGCCGCTACAAGTCTTGCTACTGGTTCACCCATAGTTTTTCCTTTATTTAAGAATTAATGCGAGAACTGCTGCGAGAACAGCTCCCAAAATTTTGAGATTGACATGTTTTATGATGCCTTCAATCTCACCAATACGTTTATCTAAAGATTGCTCTCTGATACTTCCGTTTTTCTCTTTTTCTTTTTCAGACGTTTTTAACTCATTGACATCATTTTGGAGGTGTTGGTTTTTGATGATGGACTCAGAGAGCTTTGAGAGAGTATCGCTGACTTTTTCTTGCGTTTTTTCCATACGCTCGAACGTATCTTTAATATGCTCTATTGAAACGTTGATTGCCGCAATGCTTTTTTCATTGCCAACCTGTCGCCTCTCTAGTCTTTCAAGTCTTTCTGCATCTGTCACGTTAAACCCTTTTTAAACACCCTTTAAATGGCTACTTTTATCTCTAGTTTGATGGCATACATAAAAAGTTTGTCATTCTCAAACACCGCTGCTTTTACACCTTTAAAAAAATTCTTTTGCTCTTTTATGCCTAGTTGAAAAATGCTTTTTCTCAACCCTTGCAATCCATTTATTACCGAGTCGTCTCCTTTTGTGGAGAGCGTTGTATCGGCAAGCAACAACACAAAGTGTGCATTATCGTTACCTTGGTCTAAAGGCGATAATCCATCAAAATAAAGGTAAAGCCCTCGCTGATTGATTTTTTCAGGATGGCTAACCTCTATTGCTTTTGGAAATGCATTGGTGAGCATTTCATGCGCCTCATCAAGCCTCATATTCGCTCACCATAAAATCAGGCTTTTGGGAAGGGAGCATCCAAATACTCTCCCTATCGCCATAAGCAATCACACTGCTTGAAGTAACACCACTCTCACTTACTTGCAGGCTTTGTGCCTTTTTGAGTGCTTGATTTGCCAGTTGTGCTTCCAGCTCCGTTGGCTGCATCTTTAGGAGCAGCATTAGCCTGAGCATCGCCAAGTCCACCAACATCGTTGTTGGTATTGGTTTGTTCTCCACCAATTCCAGTGCTTGCAGACTCGCCCTCTCCAGCACCGCCTGTGTTACCTCCTCCTGATTCAGGAGGGAGGTTTTTGCTTGTGTTTCCAAGAGGATTATCAGTTCCGCCACTTGCATTGGTCTCTTCCTTTAGCTCAGTTTCTTTGGCTTCCGCTTTTGGCAAGAAGTCGTTTACACTTCTATGCTCACCCATTACGCAACACCCGTGCTTCTATAAGCGAATTGCCACAAACCATAGCCTGCATTCATAAATGACTTAACACCAAAAAGCGCAGAATCAAGTTCAAACTTTTTACCATCATTTGACTCGAAAATACCATCTTTTGCAACTTGTAAAATAAATGGTTTTAAAGGTTTTGATGTATCAAGCAAATACCACTCATCTCCTGAAATTTCAGGCAAGATAAGCTTGTCAAACATTTTATACGTTGGGTTTGACTCGCCATTGGCTAGACGCTCTTTGTCAATAGCATCAACAACTTTGCTTAATGATTTAGGACCACACACCAGCATATTTGGGTTGACACGTAAAGATTTACCAGTTGGAGATTTGATAGACATCATAAAAGAACGTGTTGCCAAAAGATTGGTTGGATTTAAAACACCTGAACCACTATTAGAGTAGGTGTCAGCTCCTACTTCATGGTCAGTCGCAAAGAAAGGTTTTCCATCATAGCAGAGGTTTGTGTTTCCACTAATAAGAACATCGGCAACCAAGATAGCACCAAAGAGTTTCGCATTTTGAGCCATTTGCTCAACAGCTGGCTTATAGAGTCCAACTTTGTCATATTCAATATGTGTATTTGGTACGGAAATAGATGCTTCAAAAAGCTTATTGTGGATTTGATATCCAAAGTCTGTAAGCGCTTTAATATCTCTTTCACCAATCCACTCTTTCATCTGTGGAAAGTTGCCAAGCCATGTATATTTTTCACTCAAATCTGAGCTTTCAATGCGTGTAGCCAATAAAGAAGCTTCCGCCCCCGTGTCATTGTATGTTTTTTGAAAAACGGCTTTAAAGCCTGTACTTGTCTCTTCAAACGTTGCCATTATTTAACCCCTTTTTGAGCACTGAATTCATCATCAGATAGTCCGAGCTGTTTAGCCACCTTTTTCTCATCTGCACTTAGTCCTTCGCCTTGATTGTTCTGCTCAAGGTTTTCAGCACTGGCAAATTTCGCAACGAGTGCTTTCATTGAAGCAAGCTCATCTAAAATTTTTTCATTTTGCTCTTTGAGGTTTTTGGTTTCATTGTTCTCAGTGGCTTCACTGGTAGAATTACTCTCAGGCTTAGAGCTTTTTTTGAGAGCCTCAACCTCTTTTTTAAGCGCATCATTGGCTTCACTTAGCTTCTTGTTTTCCTCTTTTAGTTTTTCTAACTCGTTCAAGATTTCCTCCTGTTTTTTGTTGATTTCTTGATTTAATAGGTTTGGGCGATTGACCAAACCAACGCTGTCCAATCCAATAACCGTTCTATTATCCCCCATATCAAATACAGGGCTTAAGTAGCGGTAGCTTTTGTTCTCACTAAAGGTTTTGCCTTTGGGTGTCCATTCGATGGATGCATACAAACCATCTTCTTTCACCTCAAAGCTATCTTTGTTAAACCACGCCAAGGCTTCGCCAAAGCTATGGTTTTCATCTAAAACGATATGAAGTCCATTTTTTTCGATAGAGGCTAAAATCATTTCACCATCTATTCTAAAACTTCTACCGTCATAGCCAATAACATCCCCAACTGGGCTTACTTTTACTTTTTCTCCCTCCTTGAAATTAAGCTCAAGAAGAGCGCTTAGCCTTGTTCCTTGTGGCATTGTGACTCCTACTTTTTTTAACTTTTTTGATGAGCTAATTCTAAAGGTTTTAAAGTTTGCAGTCACTCCAAATAGCGGTATTTAGCGTGATTTAAAAAAAAGTTCTCGTTAAAGTTTCATCACATTAAGCGAAGCGTGAGCACTCTGCTGAAGAGCTCATTTTGGGCTTTGCTCAAAATGTGAGGAGTCAAAAATCAGGAGGTAAAAGTGAGCGCAAAACAAACCACTATTAAGCAGCTCTATCTTGAGGGCAAAAGCATCACAGACATTGCCACCATTACAGGTGTAACCAGACAAACCATTTAT
>CAYTVI010000023.1:0-15515 GCA_964441765.1 uncultured Sulfurospirillum sp. | reverse complement strand
GGGAATTGATTGGGATGAATTACAGCTCGCACGTGCTCAAGATGTAAGTGGGACAAAGATGAGTGAAAAAGCTTTTTTAAGTTCTCTCATCAAATCTTACGAAGAAGCGCTAGAAGGATTAAATGCACTAGCCCCTAAAGAGCGTTTAATGCTCACCACCCAATACGCACAAAGCTACTACAGACTCAAAGCTCCTTTTAAAACAGATTGTAAAGCGCAAGTGACGGATGCCATCACAAAGAGTATTTATAAGATTAGTGAGATTGCTATCGAAGAAGACAACAAAGCCGTTATCGAATTTTTAAGCAAGCACTCTGAAAAGATTGTTCAAAGATGCATTAACAAAAAAGGGAATGCGTGAGCAACAAAGTCGATATTGACGCTTTAAAGTCGCACCTCAAAAACCTTCCAAAGCTTGGGGACAAAGGCAGAGATGAGCGCATTAAAAAAGCGGTAGAGGATTTTGAGTATGCGGTGCAAACCTATTTTCCTCATCATATCGACTACTCCAAAAAAGAGACCTCCAAATTTAGAAAGTTTTGTTACAAAGAGCTTCCTTCCCTTTTAGAAAAAGAGCGAAAAATTGATGGCGAAGCGTACAGGGGTGCTGCAAAAACCACCATGATAACAAGGCTTCTAACGCTATGGCAAACCGCTATCAGGGGAGCAAAAAAGCACGGCTCTATTATCAGCTCGACTATTGACGTAGCCGTAGAGTCATTGGATGTTATCCGAACGGAACTGGAAGACAATGAAAATCTTATCAGTGACTTTGACATCATTACAGGTGAAAAGCTAGGAGAGAGCTGGACGAATGAAGAGATTATCTTTAGTACTCGTGGTGTGCTTATTCGCATTAAAGCCTTTGGTGCTGGAAAGAAAATCAGGGGTGCAAACTGGAGAGCGCATCGTCCTGATTGGATTGTGTGCGACGACATAGAAAACGATGAGAACGTAGAGAACAAAAACCAACGAGACAAGCTTTACAAATGGTTTATCAAAGCCATCATGAAGCTCCCATCACGAAAGAGCACCACGTATAACATCATTTACATTGGCACAAAACTCCATCATGACTCGGTACTCTCACGTATCCAAGACCGTGTGGACTTTGTGCATTTTAGCTATCCGCTCGTTATCACGTTCCCTTTAAACATAGACCAAATTGACAAACATCACCTTAAAAAGAGTGATATCAAAGGCATGGTACTTGATGACCCAAGCCTAGATGCGATGGAACTGCTCAAAGAGTATCTTGAAGACAAAGATAGCTTTATGTCTGAGTACCAAAACCAACCTCTATCCCTTGAGGCTTTAACCTTTGGAGGGTATCAAACATATAGCGTATTACCAGTCAATATGATTGATGCATATTTTATAGGCATTGACCCAAGCCTAGGAAAGACCAAAGGCGATTATTTTGCGGTTTCTCTTTTGGGGTATAGCTCTGCGCTCAAGCGATTTTATAATCGAACGTGGATGTATCGTATCAAAGCTACTTCCATGATAGACAAATTAATATGGCACTACAAACAAGTGGCTTCTTTGCAAAAGCCTATAAAGATTGCTATTGAAATCGTGCAGTTTCAAGAGTTCTTCAAAGACACCCTTGCCAATAAAGCCAAAGAAGAAGATATCCATCTTCCTATTGTGCCACTAACCAATGCAGGTGTGCCTAAAGAGCTTCGCATCGACTCCCTTGCTCCTTTGATTTGCGATGGGACGATTAGCATAGATGAGGCTTCGATACTTCTTATCGAAGAGTTAGACACCTACCCAAAAGCGCCACACGATGATGGGCTCGACTCACTGGAGATGGCGTATCGCATTGCCAAAAAACCTGCGTTTAACTACGAAGAAGCACAAAAGCACCTCAAAGAGGCAGAAGAAAAAGAAAACATACTAAGGAAAATGCTCGATGGAAAAAATTGAAAAAGCACTTGACATGCTTAAGGCTGCTGGGAGCTATGCCCAAACAGATTTAAACCTCTATACAGAACTCAGCGCAGGAAAGATTAAAACAGCTCTTAGTAACAATGACCCCTATTATCGGTTTCCGATTTATAACCTCATTGAACTAAAGGACAGTTCTCTTGGCTCAGAGCTTGAGAAACGCTACAGTACCTTAGAGGGCAAATTCTATACCAGCAATCTTGATGAGCGCTTCAATGAAAGCATTGATGAGATTATCCTTGCCTCACTGGATGCTACGCTCTTTGGCTATGGTGTCGTTGAAGCTTATTTGGATGAGCAAGCACAGCTTTGTTTTAGACGCATTGAAAAAGAGTACTTCTTCTTTGAAAATAAAAAACTGTACCTCCAAAATGCTAACGGAAAGAAGTTTGAACCCAAAGCGCCTAAGTTTTTTGTGTTCCAAAAAAAAGCACAGCTGCTAAAGCTCTTATGGGTTATTTTTGCGAAACACTTTGTGCTAAGTCACTACATGAAGTTTGCCGAATTTTTAGGCGTACCTCCTATTATCGTTAACGCTTCTAGCTCAGAGAAAGAGACCATCACTGCTATTTCTGAAGCTATCAAAAGACTCAAAAGCGGTTCGTATGCTGTGCTTGGAAAAGAAGATGCGACCAAGGTTTTAGAGGGCAAGGGTAGTCAGGCTGATTTTATGGCGTTTGTTCAGTATGCCGATGCGGAAACCGCTAAATGCATCAACGGCTCAGTGCTCAGCTCCAACGTTGGCAAAAGTGGCTCTTATGCTCAAGCCACAGTGCATGATGCGAACCGTTATGAACTCGTAGCTAAAGATGCAAAGCATGCCATGCGCTCCATTAAAAAGATTTTCGCAACCTTTGGCATGGATGCCACCGTCTCTATCCTTGTGGACAAAGATAAAGACCTGTTACAGCGTGCTCAAGTCTTTCAAATTGTTGCGGGGCAAGGCTACACCATGACTCCTACTCAAATTGCTAAAGAGTTTGATTTCCCTGAGCCTGCAAACAACACTATCATTAACAAAAAGGCGTTATCCAAAAATACAAAGGCAGACCCACTCCCAGCAGACCAGTTTGAGGCATTTACTCCTCCAGCTAAACATGAAGAGGAAATCAAACAAGCAGTGGATGCACTTTTAAAAGAGGTCAATAGCTACGAAGAAGCCTTTGATAGGCTCAAAGAGATATTTCCTCATTTTAAAATTGAAAGCCTTGAAAAGTCTCTTGAGAGAGCCATAACTAACAGCATGATTTTGGGTGGGGTCAATGAAGAGTAAAAAAATGGCTTTTAAAAGCGTTTTATGCTCTTTGATGAGTAATGAGTCCAAAAAATCATTAAAAGCGATTTTAAACCCCTTTAAACTATTTAAAAACAATGGTTTAAACCCATGATTAATATTGACTTTACCAAAGAGCCTAAAGAGGTTGTGGATTTTCTGAAAAAGAAAAAGCTCACACTCTCTTTTGATTATCAAGAGCTCATGCATGAAGCACACCATACCTCTTTCACGGTTGCCAAAATCACACGGCTTGATTTGCTCGCTGATATACATGAGAGTTTACAGAGTGCTTTTAAAGAGGGAAAGCCCTTTAAACAATGGCGTGATGAGATAACGCCTACCTTGCAAGCCAAAGGATGGCTAGGCGAAGTGACCGCTATCAATCCCACTACAGGTGAAGTCAAAGATATCTTTGTTGGAAGTCGTAGGCTTAAAAATATCTACCAAACCAACATGCGTACAGCGTATGACCAAATACACTACCGCAACCTTATGGAGAGCGATAGTGAGTACTGGAGATACGTCTCACTGCTTGAGGGCAATCGCAGACCAACCCATAGAGCAATGCATGGCATCATCTTACCCCGCACACATCCTTTTTGGAACAAGAATAAACCTCGCTGTGCTTGGGGCTGTCAATGCAGGGTCAATGGCTATACCAAAGAAGAGCTAGATGCTCGTGGCTGGAAAGTCAGTACAGGGAACTTTCCAGATATCGCTGAAGAGGACTGGGCGTATGAGAAACTTGATAGCTCCTACAAAGCAGAACAGACCTACTTTGAGAAAGTCAAAGCCTTTACATGTAAAGAGTCAAATGCAAAAACAATAAGCGAAAGCGTGGGCACTCTGCCGAAGAGTCAAAGCGAGGCTTTGCCTTGCACGAAGCATTCAAAAATTAGAACGGTACTGTGTCCTTTTGTGGAAGCAGTGAAGAGTGGTTATCTTGCAGACATGCTTAGTCTTTTGCCGAAGAAAAAAGAGTGGGATAGCTTTGTCGATAGAGCGCTAGATACAACCATCAAAAACAGCGAAGAGATGAGACTTGGATATCTGAGTGCCATTACAGGGCTTGAGACATACCTCAAAGAAAACCCACCCAAAAGCGACCTCATTTTGGCGGACACTGGTAGTGTGCGAAACCTAAGAGCGAAAGCGGATACAAGCAAAAAAGGCAAAGTCTTAGAAATCAAAGAGATTAAAGAACTGCTCACGAAAGTACATACTCCCGATGAGATTTACATTGACGAAGATGTCCTCCTTATTTACAAAGGAGAGAAGTCCAACAAAATTGTAATCAAGATTGGCTATCAGGATAAAGATAGGATTTACAACAAGCTCTATTCAGGGCAAAAATATGATGAAGATGGGTTTAAAGCAATGATTGAAAAAGCAAAGAAGGTTTTGTGATGATAAGCACGGTGGGAATCGAACCCACGACCCATTGGCAAAAGCCAACCGTTCTACCGCTGAAACTTACTGTGCTTACCACCATTGATGAAATTATACCACATTTAAAGGAGTTCGATGCAAACAAAAAAAGCCTCGTTTTATGAAAGCTTGGCAAACACACTTAGTGGCTTTTTCATCAGCCTGTTACTAGCGTACTACGTCTTCCCTCTGTTTGGGATGCCTAAGAGCATAGAGAGTTCATTTTGGATTGTGGTCATTTTCACGCTCTCAAGCATTGGAAGAAATTACGCTATCAGGCGAGTGTTTAACTTTTTACATGTAAAGGAGAAAAGATGTTAGAAACATTATTAGGTGGACTACTTGGAGGTCTATTTAGATTAGCCCCTGAGGTGCTAAAAATCTTTGATAGAAAAAATGAGAGAGCACATGAACTCTCTATGCAAGACAAAGCCTTAGAGTATGAAAAAGTCAAAGGAAGCCAAAAAATGGGTGAGATAGGCGCTCAGGCTCAAGCGGACTGGAATGTCGGAGCCATTGGTGCACTCAAAGAGGCTATCTTTGCACAAGGTCAAAAAAGTGGCATCAAGTGGGTAGATGCATTAAGTCAAACGGTAAGACCAGTTATTACCTACTGGTTCATGGCGTTGTATTGCGCCGCAAAAACAGCTACTTTTATGGCTATCTTTCATGCATCGGGGGATTGGATGATAGCAGCTAAAGCGGTATGGACGGAGGCGGATATGGCGTTGTGGGCAGGCATCTTAAACTTTTGGTTTTTGGGTCGTGTGCTTGATAAGGCGAAATGATGCAAACACCTTCACAGGCTGTGGAACTTGCCAAACACTTTGAGGGGCTTTACCTCAAGCCCTATATTTGTCCTGCTGGGTTTCCCACTATTGGGTATGGGCATGTCATAAAAAGCTTAGAGCACCCATCCATTACCCAAGAAGAAGCAGAAGCACTTTTAAGTTCTGATATGCAAACCGCCACGAATGGAGCGATACGCATGTGTCCTGTGCTTCTTTTAGAGCCAACAGAAAAACTTGCAGCATTGGCTGATTTTTGTTTTAACTTAGGTGTGGGCAGACTTCAAACCTCCACGCTCAGACTTCGAATCAATCAAGGGAACTGGAGTGAAGCTATCTATGAGCTAAAGCGGTGGGTCAATGGCGGTGGACGCAAACTTCAAGGTTTAGTCCTTAGACGTGAAGCCGAAGCAATGCTTATATTAAGAGCAAAAAAATGAGTATCGAAGTTCAAGGCTTAGAGAGCATTCAAGCCAAGCTAGGTGCTCTTAATGAACATTTCTCTACTCGCCAAACAAGAATTAGGCTTAGAACCATTGGCAATATGTTTAAGAATGTTATTGATGAAAGCTTTGAAAGCGAGCGGAGTCCTTTCGGTGAAAAATGGGCTCCGCTTACTATCAAAACGCAACAAGCAAAACAAAGACGAGCTGAGAGTTCTAAAATTCTTAGAGCAAGTGGATTGTTGTCCGATACATGGTTGGTTGATGTAGAAGATGATGGTGTCACAATATCGGGGAATGCAAGAAGTTCCAAGGGCTATGCTTACGGAAAAGCGCATCACTATGGTTCAAAACATTTAAAAATAAGACGATTTTTTCCAGTGGATAACAATGGGAAGATAGAGCCAAGATTATTTAAAACGATAGACGACTATTTGAACAATCACATCACAAATATTTTAAAATACACAAAGTAGAAGGCTTAACGCCTCTACTTATAAGCATTTAGCTTTTCCAATTTCCGTAAAAACTTTTTTTTGAAGCACATCTTTATAATCAACAATCTTGACATTAACCCCAGCACCAATGAAAGGCTTTATAGAAGTACACAGATATTCTGCATAGCCATTTCTATTTGTTCCATCGCTGTAAATTCCAACATACACCCACCCCGTTTCATTGAAAGTGACATCTTTTATAATTGCTTCTTTCATTAACAAATCACGTATAGTTTTTTCATCTTTAAAATATACGATGGGTTCTGTTTTTTTCTTAGGTTCTTTTTCACGTAAAGCTTCTACCAGTGAGAATAAAGCCATAATAATAACCACGTAGATAAGAAATTTTTTTGCAGTCATAACAACTCCTTTTGAAGTATTGTACATCATTTTTTATTTGCTTACAACTACTACAACTTTACAACTACAACTTACTTACAACTTCAAAACCGCCTTTTTTTGGTAGTTTTGAAGCATAGTTGTAAAGTTGTAGTAGTTGTAAAGATTTAGAGGATGTTGTAGATTTTTCTATTGGCGCTTTTAGTCACTTTCCAAAACTTACCATCGAACTTCTCAAGAAAGTTTAACATGGTTTTATCAGATTTGCTTTTCTCAAGGGCTTTAAGTATCTCACCTTGAGAGAGCTCTTTTTCGCTCAAGAGCTCTTTTATCTTCTCACTTAGTTCTTTCTCACTCTCGCTCATCAAAGCGATATCGGTGTCCAAAGGAGTGAGCATTAAGGTTTTAGTATTAACGCTATAGCTTATCTCATGTACAGGCATACGGTACTTTTCAGGAGTGAGATTAAAATGCAAGTGACCGCTTTGTTCACCTATCTTATCGACTCTCCATACTTCATCCAGTGCGTTAATGAGACTACCTCCACCTTTCATGGCATCACCTTTTTTAGTGGTATGGTTAATGACGATAACCGTTCCTCCAGCTTTGCGTATCTTCTTCCAACTGGTCACAAAGCGATTGATTTTTGCTTCATCGTACACACCACCACCCAAGAAGAACTGCAAGCTATCGTAGATAAAAACAGCTTTTTCATACCCTCGCTCAGCGTTCTTCTCTATCTTCTCACACACTTCCATCATCTCTTTAAAGCTATCATCCATTAAATCACCATTGATATAGGTCATCTTTGCGGAGAGCTCTTCGATGTGTTTATCAAATCCACGCTCTTTGATGACATCTATGCCGTTGTCAGAGTCAAGATAAAGCGAGTCGTAGCCCATGTCTGCTAAAAACTTTGCCAAAGCAAAGCAGAGCCATGTCTTACCTGTTCCTGCTTTTGCGAAAATCATGTTGATGCTGCGCTCAAGCAAAAAGCCTTCTATGATAGCCTCTCGCTTTCCAAAGACATTTATGTCCTGTTCTGATTGTAAAAACTCAAATCTGCTCACGTCTTTCCTTTTCCTCATCCTCAAATAAACTTTTGAGGTAGTATTTTGGGTAAAAATCATATTTCACGACTTCAATGGTTTGCCACGAATAACCACACTTTGGACACCTTCTAAAGCGTTCGTTTTGACACCCTTTGATAGTACCCTCAACGGTTGTTTTCTCATACGCACAACGTGGGCAAAACACTTATCTTACCTTGCTTAGAGCTAAGATAACTTTTGTGGCTTCATCCTTTTTAAGATGAGAGGGTGAGATGTAGAGCATGCCCGTTGCTTTTTTAATGAAATGCAGCAGTGCTCTCTCACTTTTATCTCGTGCCTTTTGCTCCCACATAGAGAAGATTGCACAGAGTTGTTTTTGCGTGATGCTTCCATTTTTTGGAGCTTGTTTTAAAAGCGCACGACCTGCGATGTCAGGTTTTAGCGAGAGGGTGTCTTCGACTTTGTGGTTAAACACATCAAGGATATATTTAAGCTCTTTGATGGAGAGTTCTTTAGAAGAGGTCACGCAGAAGCGTACATGTAACCAATCCTCCCAAGCTCCTCCAGCAAACAACACAGTGTATTCACTGTGAAGATGAATGGCACGCAAAAGGCTTTTACGATAATTCTCTTGTAAAAAGGTCACGCTCTCTCCTTTATCGTTCTTTGGATATTTTGGAACAACGCTCTAAGCCTTGGGTCACTACAGGCTATTTCAAAGTTGCCACGACTTCGTTCTACAAAATCAAGCGTTGTCTTTTTAGGTTCAGGCTCTTTGATAGGTTCTGCAATGACACACGCTTCAATGTTTTTAAACACAATGTGAGCATTTTGGAGTCGTTCTTTGTTCGCCTTATAAAAGGCTCTCATTTGCTCTAAAATGTGCTCTTTTTTGTACTTAAACTCGAACTTTGCAGCATCGTTTCTAAACACAAAAAACAAAACATTTCCTTTGATTTTGGCATAACGGAAAAGACTGGAGAGGCTTACCCCCTCCAACCCAGCCTTTGCGATATCTTGGATGCAACGGTAACGTTCCATACCATTGATAAGCTCAGTCATTACGCACTCGCCTCGATATCGTTACTTTTTGCTTCAACCCAAAACTTATCTTCTACATTTCGTTTAGCGTCCACAAGCTTTAGCTTCTCTTCGCTCCAATCTCTCATAATGTCTTTATTAGGAGTCTCTTTTGTAATGATTGCCTCTTCAAGCCCATGTTTTTTCAAGAGCTCTAACGTTGTTGCTTTAACTCCTATAGAGGTACTTTGTCGATATCCAAAAAGACCAAATGTAAGTTCAATCGTTTTTTTATCTCCAAAGAGCTCACCTTTGTTGTACTCACAGTAAATACCAAGGCTTTTTTCTAAAAGCTCTTTTTGCTCAAGCAGCTGCTCT
Organism: uncultured Sulfurospirillum sp.; assembly: GCA_964441765.1. Lineage (GTDB taxonomy): Bacteria > Campylobacterota > Campylobacteria > Campylobacterales > Sulfurospirillaceae > Sulfurospirillum. The sequence goes on along the minus strand of CAYTVI010000023.1, from coordinate 6,341 downwards.
GCTTTTTCTTTCATATCTTCTTTGATTTCATTGACTCTGATATCTGCATCTGCTTCAATCTTTCGAAGGTTTGCATTGATATCACTAATCTGTTTTAAAAGCGCATCTGCTTCACTTAAGCTGGTTACCTTGATTGTTTTGATTGTTGGTTTACTTCGTTTTTCTTTTGCCATTTTCTCTCCTTATTTTTTGCTTTTGCATTTATCACATACCTTGGTTGCACCAAGGTGTCTATCCCCACAAAGAGGACACTTTTTAACCTTAACTTTCAGCACTGGCACTTGGTCTCTCATCATCGCTTTGCTCCTTTCTTTCAAATCCAATTTTGTCTAAATACTCACTTGCCATCTTTTTGCTTATCTCATCTCCAATAGATTCATATACATTTACCTTCTCTCCAGCTACTCTTTGAACAGCTGCTGTTAAAACACTAAGCTCACTAATCACTTCAAGCGCGTCACCTTGTATCTCTATAACACCTACACCATCTTTTCTATAAATCACTAACATCAAAACTCCTTTACTTTGTCAAATCAAGCTCTAAAAGATAGAGCTTCACACGTACAGGGCGCACCACTTTTTCACCGAGAAAACGTTTAAACTTTTTGAGTAAGCTACACATCTTCGGCTCCTTGCATTTGCGCATCAAACATTTGCGCAGCCTCCATAACATCGTAGTAGTCTTTAGCATCAAAATAAACACATTCAACTTCCCCCGTAATGGTTATGCTTTCAGGCTCTTCACTTGCCATAGCTTTTAACTGTTCTTCGGTAAATTGTTCATTTACTTTTAAAACTACAATCTTCATGCTCTCGCTCCTTTGCATTGTGAGATAACATCATTAAGCAGTTCCATTGCCGTCTCTTGCTTGAGCTCTTCAGGTACTGGAGCATTCACAGACTCAACACCTGCTAGAAAGGCAAGCCTTAGTAAATTTCGTAGGGCTTCTTCACTCATCGCTTTAAGTGGCTTACGCTCTTTCAATAATGGAGTTTCAATGTCCAATACAAGAGCGGTAGCATCCTTTGGATAGCAAGATGTATCAATTTCACTTAAAGGCATATCATCTACTTCTCCTACCTTTGCATCGTTCTCATAAGGTTCTACGTCCTTTAAATCAATAACATCAGGCTTCACACTATTGCCTTTGCGTGCCGCCGATATCTTCTTGCCATGACATGCCTTACAGATTTTCTTCAAGCTTCCATCCCTGTTATGTCCAAAGGCACTATCTTCTTTCATCTCACCACACTCTTTGCAGCGTTCCCATTGAACGTGTTTAGGCATATTGTCCTCCTCGACTTCACCTATATCTTCATCATCTATCTCTAAGAGACCATCCAATAATCTATCTCGCTTGCCAAAATCAACATGCTCACGTGTACTCAAAGAGGTGATGTCATCTGTACTAAAAGGCTTAGGCGGTTCAGTCATCGCCTTGCTAAACTCCTCCTCATTCTCATGGAGTACAGGAAGTCCTTTTTCTAAGCACTTGGCTTTATATTCCTGCCAAAACTTGTTATTGTCCATCACGCCACCGCCACATAAGTCTTACTTTGTCTTCGTGCCTCTTGTACAATGGCATGAAGCTTGCCAGCTTGAGTGGTACTAATCCCAAGTGTTTTAGCTTTAAAGTGAGTCACCTCAAGCTCCAATCTCTCTTTTTCCGCTGAGAGCTCACGCACCTTTTGGCTTAAAAATCGAACCTCTGCGCTTAAGCTTTCCACGCCAAGTAATCTTCTTAAAAACTTTCTCATTTCATTGCCTCCTCAAAGTTTTGGGCATTGCCCTCGTATATCTCAACGAAGTCCTCACACCAGTACTTCACTTCACGAAGATTTTGGCTCTTTTTCCAAAGCTTCATGACCTGTTTATCGTCCAGCTCTATGTTAAAGCTCTTTGTCATCAAGCTCACTTCCACTACGCTAAAAGGCTCTATGGGTAAACTAGCACGGATGCGTGTTTCAACTTGTGGATGTGAACGTGCGATGATAAGCTCTAATCTTTCCGTTCCCACCAATACCATAGGAATGTCGCACTCATCATGGATGTGTCGTATCTGCTCTAGGCTTGACTCATTTAAGAAGTTCGCCTCATCAATGATGATGATTTTACGGTTGGTTAAAAGCTCTTTTTTGATGCCACGCATGAGGTCTTTTTTGTTCTTTGGTATATTTTTTATACCGATAGAAAGAGCTAACTCTTCTAAGAACTCCTTTTGGCTCATGCCATCATAAGAGGTTACGATGCACGCTTGTGGGTACTTTTTTGCAAAAGCCCTTATGGCAGTGGTCTTTCCTGTACCACTTTTCCCACAAATCTTCGTGAGAGCTTTTTGCTTGGTACTTTTAATGAGCGTTGCGATGATATTTTCAGTATTGGCAAATTCCAATATTCCTGAATTTCTACAAATCTCAGAGTATTTGCCCCCTTTAAATTCACCCTTTAAAGTGTTTAAAGGCTCTTTAAATTGGACTTTAGACTCTAAATAGTTAATGATGGTCTCTTCCACTTTTGCTTTAGAGTTTGCACTCAAGTTATAATCTCCCCAGCCACTCAAACACTTAGAGACATACGCACCATTGAGTCCTGTGTCTCTAGCGATTTGACCAGCACTGCCACCGCTTGCCTTGAAATTTTCAAATAATTCTTGTAACATTCCATTATCCTTTTAGACCGAGTAAGGCATCTTCCATGTCGTCCATGCTCGGTCTGTATGCTTTTTGATTTCCGATACTTGCTTTCACACTTAATTTAATCTCAACCTCCTCATCATTGCTTTTTGATTTTTTAAACATCTCTTCTTTATGTTCTTTGTATGCGCTCTCTCGTTTTGCTAAGAGGCTTTGAGCATGAGTCTTGTACGCTTCATTCTTAAGTACTCTAAGGTCTTTTGCAATGGCTTTTTTAGTGCTGACAAAGTTTTTCTTGTACTCTTTTTGAGCCGCTTTGACTTCTTCTACGCTCATGCTCACCACTCGCTCGTCATAGACCTCACAGACAAACGCACCCTCAAGGGTGTAAACATAGGCTTTAGCGCTATCATCAATATCTTCAATGAGCTCAAACCGTGTTCCAATCTCAAAATCTCTGTAAAGTGCGAGGTTTTGATAGAAAAAGCCGTTGTACTTAAAGCCTTGAGCATGTAAAGTAAGCTCTTTGGATGCACCAAGCACTCTTAAATCAACCGCACACTCCAAATCTTCCCAGCCTTTGTTATAAGTATTGTCGATGTGCTCATCGATAATTGCCATCAGCTCATCTCGTGTGAGCAGTCCATCAAGGTGTGTTTTCGCTCCACTAAGACGTTTTGCTTTCTCTATCGCTTGCGCTTCAGCTTCTATTCTCTCACCTGCGTTGTGCCCTATAAAACCTGGAAGGATCTCAAGCGCATGCTGAATGCTCTTAAAGCCTCTTTCAATGACACCTTTTTGCCAACCTTTAAACGGTTCAGCTGCCCAGTAAGCAATGCCAAGTCTCCCTAAAACGCCTTGGAAGTGTTTCGAAACGTAGTCCTTTCCATTGTCCCCTTTGATAACAAGAGGCTTACCAAGACGTTGTAATGCTTTTTTCAAAAGTCTCACGTTGGCGTAAGAGTTTGGACTATCAAACAGCTCCCACACTCTTCTTTTTGAAGCGGTATCGGTGATAGCAATAGCCGTGTAACGCTGCGGCTCTCCTAGTTCGTTGAGTGCCATAAAGTCGATTTTAGTAGCATCTATCTGCCACTCATCATTCTCTTTAAGGTAATTTCGCACGGCTGTTGGTCTTACATCAAGACCATCAAGTCCTCTTTTGAGAAACGCTCTTATACTTGGGTTTTCCTCTTTGAGCTTGGTTGCATTTCTAAAAAAAGTACTGTATGTGATGTCCGCAGAGAGTTTGAAACGGTCAAACGGTAAGCGGTTTTTGCGAGCATAAAAAAGACAATACGCCTCCCACCATGTGGTGACATGAGCAGAACCCACCGCATAGATAGCCTCTTCAATAAAAGAGGTGTTGGCTTTTTTGTTGTTCACACCTCTTTTATCTTTAAGTGCTTTTGCACCATCTTTTGAAAAAGCGTTGAGCCAGCGATAGATGGTCTTTTCATTTTCGCCATAAACCTCAGAGGCTTTTTTGACACTGTACGCTTTGGCAAAGTTGATTACTTCCTTTTTGTAGGCTTCTTCACTGGTGAAATCATCTCTATTTTTGATAGGAGAGCATTCAGCCACAGCTCGTCTGCTTTCAACTTTTTCTCTAATATCCACCCGTGTTGTTGATTCCGTCTGTATGTGCTCCAACTTATCGCTTGGAATAGTGGCATCTTCATCTCCTATCCATATTTGTAAGACTTTACCGCCTGCACCGCCAACACCATCAATATGCTGAAAGTGCAAATTTTTGCCCTTGACTGAGCAAAATTTTTTATCTTTTAAAGCTGCTCGCTTAACAGCCTTCACAAGTGCATCATAATTTACATGTAAAAGCTCTGCCGCTTCTTTGCTACTGACCCAACTCATTGCATAAATCCATCTTTTTTTAGGGCTTCTACACACTTTTTAGAGACTTTTTTACCCAATACAACCTGTCGTAACAACCGATAATCAAGCTCTTTTATCTTTGCATAGCGTTTAAGTGTGCCATACTCATCTTGCACTTTTTGCGTAATTTCCAACGTTGCCATGCTACTCTCTCCTTTATAGTATTAACGCTTCACTGTTTGGATAACCATTCTAGAAACTCCTTGTGATATAATCAAGGTGCAAAACAAAACCAACCACAAGGAGTCACAACAATGGCATTATCAAAAGAAGAAATTGCCCTCGAACTTATCAAGCTTTCAGGGGCACTAGACCCCTATAGAAAGCTTGAAGTATTAAAAGATGAAAAGAAAAAAGCATTTGCAAAAGATGCTGTAACTCTTTTCTATACGGTATTAGATGAGTTAAAAGACCCCTCTATATACAAAAAATAGGCTACTCCACAAGCCTCTTTATAGCGGCTCTAAGCTCAGAACATGCAGGTTCATAAAGAGGAGGTCGTTTTTTAGCCTTCTCTTTTTGACTTTCTAGCCTTATTCTCTCATAAAAAGGTGCTCGTCTCATTACTGCACTCACTGCATTTAAAATGCAAGACAACTCAGATTCTTCCTCACCCATACAATGCTCAATCCCCTCACGTTCACAAATAGCGACCATCTCTTCGATGATTTCTTTGGTACTTTTCATACCTAACTCCTTTAATTTTAAAGGTTATCCAAACAATGAAACGTTAAAGAACTCATTTTCTGATACAATTACGAAAATGTTATGATGGAAGTATAGTGCAAATATTTGCACTTGTCAAGGAAGTTTTATGAATATTGGGCAAAAATTAAAAAGTGTAAGGGAAAAAGCTGGGCTTACACAAAGCGTGCTTTCTAAAATTTCAGGAGTATCTGAACGTACTATTAAATCGTATGAAAAAGATAATGCCAATGTTACACTTTCTATTATTGAAAAACTTGCTAAAGCTCTTAACGTAGAAGCTAAATATTTTACCAATGAAGATGTCCAGCAATCTGTCCACCATTCGTCCAGCAATCTGTCCACCAATGTCCATAAGTTGTCCAGCACTCATCAAGTTGTAAATAAAGTACAACTTCCAAACGATGAAGATACCATCATTCATATACCTCGTTTTACAGATAAAGCCTCCGCAGGAAATGGCATCACAAACTACCACTCTGAACACAGCTTATTATCATTCACAAAACGAGAACTGCAGACACACTTTGGTATCCACAGTACAGCTCATTTATCAGTCATGGAAAGCATTGGTGATAGTATGATGCCTACAATCTCTGAAGGGAGCTTACTGCTCGTGCAAGAAGAGTTCGAAGTGCTAGAAGGGCGTATCTACGTTATAAGACTAGAAGGAGACCTATACGTCAAGCGCATACAAAAACGCCCAAAAATAAAGCTCATATCAGACAACACAAACTACGACCCAATAGAGATAAAAGAAAGCGAAGAATTAGTTGTGGTTGGACGTGTCGTAGGCTCAGTATCAATCAAGCGTTATTAACTATTTTAATACTGCATTAAATGCTTTTTAAAGAGTGTTTAAAGTGTAAAAAACTTTGTCACGTTTTGTATGAAGTTGTAAAGTAGTTGTAAATTGCATACAACTGAGAAAAAAAGCCCTCAAAATATCGACACCACCGAATAAATCGCCAAAATTTTCAAGCCTCAAATTTTTCTCATTTCATACGCTATTTTACAAAATTTCGGTGTGCTTGTTCGTGAGACAATGACGTGTGGTACATGTAAATAAGAACGTGTAAAAGCAAAAAACTCTTCTCGTTCTGGCTTTG
>CAYTVI010000022.1:0-26761 GCA_964441765.1 uncultured Sulfurospirillum sp. | reverse complement strand
TCATAAGAGGCTCTGTTGAGCTTGCGAAGAAATATATCAGTGATAAATTTTTACCAGATTCTGCGATTGATTTGATTGATGAGGTGGGTGCATCGTTTCATTTGGAAAAGAAGCGTAAAAAAGTGGTGGAGCTCAGTGACATTGAAGCGGTTCTCTCAAAAATTGCCAATATCCCAAGTCGCTCTGTCAGTCAAAATGAGGGCGAAGTGATGCAGCATTTAGAAGAGCGCTTGAAGTCTAAGATTTTTGGACAAGATGCTGCGATTGTCGCACTCACCAAAGCGATTAAACGCTCACGAGCAGGGCTTAGCAATCCTACCTCTCCGATTGGCGCGTTTTTATTTGCAGGTCCTACGGGTGTGGGTAAGACAGAGGTGGCAAAACAGTTAGCCTATGAGCTAGGGGTGCATTTTGAGCGTTATGATATGAGTGAATACATGGAAAAGCATACCGTCAGTCGCCTTATCGGAGCACCTCCTGGATATGTGGGATACGATGAGGGTGGACAGCTCTCTGAAGCGATAAAGAAGCATCCTTACACCGTGTTGTTACTCGATGAAATTGAAAAAGCGCATCCTGATATGCTCAATATCTTATTGCAAATTTTTGACAGTGCAACGCTGACCGATAACAATGGAACAAAGATAGACTTTCGCAATGTCATTATCATTATGACGTCCAATCTTGGAACCAAAGAAGCTCCAACGATGGGCTTTACCAAGAGTGAGACTTCTCAGACGGATAGGGCGATTAAGGATTTCTTCTCACCTGAATTTAGAAACCGTTTGGATGAGATTATTCATTTCGCACCTTTGAGTGAAGAGGTGATGATTCATGTGGTTGAAAAAATGATTTTTGAATTAGAAGAGCAACTAAAAGATAAAGAGATTCGTATCGTTGCAACTTCTGCAGCCAAAAAATATTTAGCGGCTGAGGGCTACAGTAAAGAGATGGGTGCTCGTGTAATGCGTAGAGTCATCGCTGAGCAGATTAAAACACCGCTTTCTGAGGAAGTCTTGTTTGGAGCACTCAAATTAGGTGGTGTCTGTACCATCGATTTAAAAGCTAAAAAGCTTCATTTTTCTTACAGTGGCAAAAAGTAAGATTTCGATACCCCAGCTTCACCCTAAGCACTATGCCTTTCCAAGTCCACTAGAAGCAAGTCAAGAAGGGCTTTTAGCTTGGGGTGGAGATTTGGAGCCTTCGCGTTTAATTGAGGCGTATCGACAGGGGATTTTCCCATGGTTTAATGAGTATGACCCCATTCTTTGGTGGTCGCCAAATCCAAGAGCCATTCTTTACCCTGATGCGATGAAACTTTCCAAAAGCCTTCTAAAAAGTATGAAGCATTTTGAGATAAAGTACGATACTTGTTTTGAAACCGTGATGAGGCTGTGTCAAGAAACACGCCTTAAGGAGAACAAGCCAAGCTGGATAAGTGAGCCTTTGATAGAAGCCTTTTGTGCGTTACATGTAAAGGGATTTGCGCACAGTGTTGAGTGCTATAAAGAGGGTGTTTTGGTGGGTGGTTTGTATGGTTTGTATCTTGATGGTGTCTTTTGTGGCGAATCGATGTTCTCTACATGCACGGATGCTTCCAAAACAGCACTGTTTGGGCTATGTCAAAAACTTCAAACGATTGGTGGCGATTTTATCGATTGTCAGTTGCCAACACCCCATCTTAAATCTTTAGGGGCGGTAGAAGTAGCGCGCGAAGCGTTTTTAAAAATGTTAGAAAATAGTTTTACATGTAAAGAGAGGCAAGCATGGTAGAGCAGATAGCTCCCGTATTTTTATTTGTTCTTTTAGGCTATGCCTTTAAGCGGATTAAACATGATATATCAGAGAGCTTAACGGAATTTGTTATCTATTTTTCACTCCCAGCGCTAGCCCTTTCAAAGATTCGAAAACTTGAATTTAGTGAAGAGATACTTCAAATCATCGCTATTGCTTATATCGCTATGGGATTAGCTTCCGTTTTAGCGTATGTGGCAGGACGGTTTATGGGCTTAAACAAAAAAGACCTCGCCACCTTGGTGATTGTCTCTGTTTTTGGCAATACTGCTTTTGTCGGATTTTCCTACATTGAATCACTCTATTCACTAGACCATGTTGTGTATGCCTTGGTGTATGACCAGATGGCAAGCTTTATAGCTCTTTTGACGTTTGGTGTGCTAATCATCGCATGGGGTGGCGGGCAGGAACGTGGTGTTAAAGAGGTAGCAAAACAGATGCTTTTTTCTCCGCCTCTTTTAGCGATTGGTGCGGCTATCTATTTTCAAGGAACAGTGTTCCCCTCGTATATCGAAGCGATGTTGGATAAATTTCAAGCGACTCTGATTCCTCTGGTGACGACGATTGTTGGGATGAAGCTTGATTTTAGAGCTATGCCTTTATATTTTAAAGAAAACATGGTGGCTTTAAGCATAAAAATGGTCATAACACCGCTTTTAATGTTGCTTTATTTTTGGATTTTTGTCGATTTTAATTCCGAGGCGATGCAAGTGACTTTTTTAGAAATAGCCATGCCTCCGATGACGATGGCAGTTGTCCTTGCTATTCGTGGGGGTCTTAATAAAGACATGGCAATCAACGCTTTGGCATTAGGTATTTTAGTTTCATTTTTGAGTATAGGTGTTTGGCATAAGCTCATTTTATAGTTAAAAGAGTATTATTGTCTTTTTAAATTCGTGGTGAGCCTTTTAGGGTTCTGGTTCAAACTTTTAACTTTTAATTTATGTTTCACATATCTTCGAAACCATAAATGGAAAACAAAAGGATGGAAAACGGGTTTTCAGACTTTATGATTGCGTGCAACGCACGAAATCATAAAAGCTTTTCAAAAAAGCGTGTCTGTAAACGGGAAAACAAAGAAATGGAAAACAAAACATGGAAACACAATCACACTATCTTTTTACCTCTGAAGTGGTAAGTCCTGGTCATCCTGACAAATGTGCGGATATTATTGCCGATAGCATTGTCGATGCACTATTAATTCAAGACAGTAACTCGCGTGTTGCGAGTGAAGTTTTTGTTGCTGGAAAGCATGTTATTATTGGCGGCGAAGTCAATACTAAAAGCATTCTCTCTTTTTCTGATTATGAAAAAATTGTCAAAGATGCGCTGATTAAAATCGGATACGATGGAAAATCTGCTTTTACAAAAGAGCAGTGTTTATATCCTGATGAGGTCAAAGTTCAAGTCCTCCTTAATCAACAAAGCAGTGACATTAACCAAGGTGTTGACCAAGAAGACGGTGAAATTGGTGCGGGCGATCAAGGCATTATGTTTGGGTTTGCTTCCTCTGAGACCGCTGATTTGATGCCTTCCGCCATTACCTATGCGCGAATGTTATGTGACAAAGTCTATAATTATGCGCTAAAACATAATCATAAATTAGGCGTTGATATTAAAACGCAAGTCACGATTGATTATGGCACGAAGCAAAATTTTGAAGAGTGTAAGCCTCAAAAAATTCACACCATTGTTGTTTCTGCACCTTCAACGGAGTCTATGTCATATGATGAAGTAAAATTACTCATCAAAGGTTTGATTGATGACACAGGATTGCCTCCTGAACTTTATGACCCAAATAATACGATTATTCACATCAACCCAACGGGTCGTTATGTCAATCACAGCTCATTGCATGATTCTGGTTTAACAGGGCGCAAGCTGATTGTTGATAGTTTTGGTGGATACTCACCGATTGGTGGTGGTGCACAATCGAGTAAAGATTACACGAAAGTCGACCGTAGTGGATTATATGCAGGACGTTGGATCGCAAAACACATTGTAGCAGCAGGACTTGCCAAAAAGTGCTCGGTTCAGCTTTCTTATGCTATTGGTGTAGCAAAACCTGTTTCGGTTTCAGTGGATACTTTTGGAACTTATACAAGTGTAAGTGATGATGAACTCTCTGAATTTGTACTCAATACCTTTAGTTTAACACCGCGTTGGATCACGCGTAAGTTTAGTTTAGATAAACCAAGCTTAGAGACTTTCTTGTATGCAGATGTCGCGGCACGTGGTCAAGTGGGACAGAGTGATTATCCTTGGGAAAAACTCGATAGCTTAGAACTTTTCAAAGCCTTAAAAAAATAGCATGTTATATAAAGCCCTTAAGAAGCAAAAAAAGCTTCTTAAGGAACGATGATACCGCTTTTCCCTGCATTCGCGCTATGATAAATTACCGTATTGTATTTTTTCGCATAGTATTCTAGAAGTAAATATTGTAAGGTTTGTTCAATCGATGGACTAAACCATGCGTTATTGCTAATCGCTACCATGTGCTTTGGATTTCCCTCATAGAGTTTATCTTTGGTTGCTTCAAAACAGATGGCACTGCGCAACGTAAAACTGCCTAATGTGAAATCATAAGGTTCTTTAGCCTTAGCATAGTCCTTGGCACCATCAAAAAAGATTTTATTGATGAGTGTCACCAAAACTTGAGGAAAAGGAACTTCTTCTCCAAAAGGAACTAAAACGATTTTATGGGCTATCTCCATTTTCCCTTCATAGAAAAAATAAGAAGAGTTGAAAAATTGCTCATTTTCATAGGTGAGAGAACCTGTAATAATGGCTATTTGATGAGAATAGGACAAAAGTTTGTCAACTAAAAACTCTTCACGATTCAGGTAGAGTGGAAACGCACTTTCTGGCAAAACAACTAATTCTTTTCCTTGTTCAATCGCCTCTTCAATCACTTTAAAATTAAGCAATATGGCTTCATGCTGATAGTTTTTATCCCAACGCTGTGATTGTGGAATGTGCATTAGAGGCAAAGAGACATTGAGTAAAGGTGGTTGGGTTTTAGGTTCATTAACATTACATGTAAAAAGAAGCAAAGGAAGTGCTGAAAGTTTATACCACCTTGGAAACTTTTTGGTGATAATAATGGCTACAAATAAAAGTGCTAATGTTAACAGTGTTGGGGTAAAGTAGCTGTGTAAAAGAGGCAGTTCGAGTTTTAGCCAATTAAAGCCAAAGGGCTCAATGTAGCTAAGCAAGAGTAAAAAGAGGGCTTGCAGATAGATATTTGTTCCAAAACGTCCAATTATCCAAAATAAAACAGCATAAAACAGTGCAACACCGACAATAACAAAGGGGATAAGAAAGAGTAAATCATAGTAAATAAAACTAAAACTAATCCAGTAAAACCAAAAAAGTCCTGTAAAAAAACCACTCCAAAACCACACTTCACGTTTTTCACCTAAAAGGAGCCAAAATCCAACCAGTGCAAAAAGGGAGTTTAAAAGTAAAATACGATACCCAAAATAGTCGCTGTAGATAAACAGACTGAGGCTTAGTGCTATAACAAAGGCTTTTATTAGATAAATGCGGGTAAAATAAGTATCTAAAATTTTATAGATAAAGGATTTCCATGCAAGGTTCTGCGAACTTAATCTCTTCATTACTTCCCTTAGTTGCTCTTTTTGCAATTTTTTATTTTTTGGTTATTCGCCCTCAGCAAAATCAAGCCAAAAAGCACAAAGAGATGCTCTCCGCTTTAAAAAAAGGTGATAAAGTCATTACCAACGGAGGATTGATCGGTGAGGTTGTAAAAGCTGAAGAGGATTCTATCAAACTTAAGCTTAATGATGAAGGCGTTACCGTGAAGGTTGCTAGAGAGTTTATTGCAAAGAAAATCGATGAATAGCCTTAGACTAAACTACCGTTTAGTCATCTTTTTTATTGCTATCATTTTTGGCGTGGGCATGTCGATGCCCACCTTTTTGCAAACTGAAAAAGGTGCTAAAATTTCTCTAGGTCTTGATCTTCAAGGCGGACTGCATATGCTTTTAGGTGTTAAAACCGAAGAGGCTATCAAATCAAAAATCAAATCAATTGCTTCTAGTATCAAGTTTTTTGCTCAAAGTGGTGATATTATCATTGATGATCTTCGTATTTCTGAAGAAAAAGTGACACTCACCCTTTTGGACAAAGATGAAGAAAAAAAATTAGATGAGATGCTAAAAACCATTCAAGGGTTAGTCATCACTAAAGAGGCATTGCGTTACACTCTTAGCTTGGATGAAAAAGAGCAAGAGTTGATTAAAGAGTATGCCATCTCTCAAGCGGTTGAGACGATTCGTAACCGCTTAGATCAATTTGGTTTAGCTGAGCCTACGGTTGCAAAACAAGGAAGCGATAAAATTCTCGTGGAGCTCCCTGGAATCAAAACAGCCGATGATGAACAGCGTGCTCGTGAACTCATCGCCAAAGCAGCGCATTTACAACTGATGGCAGTCGATGAAAAAAGAGCGGATCGTGCCAATAGCATGAGTCCTACCGAAGCTGCGCAATATGGCGATATTATTTTAAGTGATGCCAGAGGTGATGAGATACGCCATGTGCTTAAAGAGATTCCTATCATCGATGGTAGTATGCTCACCGATGCGAAAGTGGCATTTAGTGATATGCAACAACCTGTTATTAACTTTTCTTTAAACTCTGAAGGTGCTAAAATTTTTGGTGATTTTACGGCTAACAATGTGGGTAATCGTTTGGCAATTGTTTTAGATAACAAAGTGTATTCAAGCCCTGTTATTCGTGAACGCATCGGTGGAGGAAGTGGACAAATTAGTGGAGGCTTTAGTGTTAAAGAAGCGCACGATGTGGCGATTGCTCTTCGTAGTGGAGCACTTTTAGCCCCTGTAACCTTACTTGAAAAGCGAAGTATTGGTCCTTCTTTGGGTGCTGATAGTATTCAAGCAAGTCTTATTGCCCTTGTTTCAGGGTTTTCCTTGGTTGTTGGCTTTATGCTATTTTACTACCGAATGGCGGGTGTGATTGCTAATATCGCTTTGGTTGTAAATCTCTTTTTATTGATTGCGATTATGGCACTTTTTGGTGCGACTTTGACTCTGCCTGGTATGGCGGGTATTGTTCTTATCATCGGGATTGCTGTAGATGCGAATGTCATTATTTGTGAGCGTATTAGGGAGCTTTTACGTGCTGGTGTTGGTGTTAAACAAGCGATTGAAAACGGTTATGCCAATGCGATGAGTGCGATTGTGGATAGTAATCTAACCTCTTTAATTACAGCCATTATTCTTTATATCTACGGAACAGGTCCTGTAAAAGGATTTGCGGTGAGCCTTAGTATTGGTATCTTGGTTTCAATGCTGACAGCCATTTTAGGAACGCATGGAATTTATCAGTTCATCATGCCTTATATTGAAAAAAGTAAAAACCTAATGTTTTGGTTTGGCATGAAGAGGAGTCAATAGTGGAATTTTTCTCAAAAAACAGAGTGTTTAACTTGATGGATAAAAGCAAGACTTTTATTTTTGTCTCTTTACTTTTTATCTTTGTTTCTTATGCTCTTTTGGCAACAAAGGGTTTGAGTTATGGGATTGATTTTTCTGGTGGAACGTTAGTTCAGGTTAAGTATGACCAAAAAGCACCGATTGATCGAATCAGAGAGCAAATTTCTAGCGATAAAATGTTTGCCAATGCTTTGATTACCGAGTTTGGAACTCCCGATGAAATTGTCATTCGTTTTGCCACAACAAGCGAAGGTGTCAGCCACGATGTCGGTGATCGTGTTCGTGAATTGCTTCAAGGAACGGGAAATTTTGATATCCGAAAAGTTGATATTGTTGGTCCAAAAGTGGGCAGTGAGCTTCGTGAAAAAGGGCTAATGTCAACACTGATGTGTATCTTGGCTATTTTGATTTACATTGCTTTTCGCTTTCAATGGCGTTTTGCGATAGCTTCTATTCTCGCTTTGGTCCACGATGTGAGCATTACACTTGGGGCTATCATCCTTTTTGATATCGAAATGAGTTTAGATGTTTTAGCAGCAATGCTAACACTCATTGGTTACTCTATTAACGATACGATTATTGTTTTTGACCGCATTCGAGAAGACATTAGAGAAAGAAAAAGTGTTAATCTTTTTGAAACCATTAACCATGCGGTTTCCCAAACCCTCTCACGTACAACATTAACTTCATTAACGGTTATTTTTGTGGTTTTAACCCTTTTCTTATTTGGTGGAGAGATTATTCATGGCTTTAGTTTTACACTTTTATTTGGCGTCTTTATTGGAACATACAGCTCTATTTTTATCGCTGCACCGCTGTTAAAATGGCTTGGTTTTGATATTGCAGCGTATAAAGAAAAAGAAGCATTAAAAGAGAAGAATAGAATTGAGCGTGAAAAAATGCGTGCAATGTATGAAAAAGGTACCGTGTAAGGTCAAGGAATGGAGAAATAGATGCAATATAGTCCTAAAGATATCGAGTACAAATGGCAAACACACTGGGAAAACACGGGTGCGTTTGAACCAAAAAACAGTTTTGATTTACCTAAAAAATATATTTTAAGCATGTTTCCCTACCCCAGTGGACGTATTCATATGGGGCATGTGCGTAACTACACGATTGGTGATGCGATAGCAAGGCATCACCGCAAAAATGGTTTTAATGTGCTTCATCCCATCGGTTGGGATAGTTTTGGTATGCCTGCTGAAAATGCGGCGATTAAACATGGAGTTCATCCCAAAAAATGGACGTATGAAAATATTGACTATATGCGCAAAGAGCTCTCTTCTTTGGGACTCTCTTTTTCAAAAACCAGAGAATTTGCCGCCAGCGATACCCTTTATACTAAACATGAACAGCGCCTTTTTATCGAGATGTATAACAAAGGTTTGGTCTATCAAAAAAGTGCCACACTCAATTGGTGTAATACGTGTCAAACCGTTTTAGCCAACGAACAAGTGGAAGAGGGGTGTTGTTGGAGGTGCGATAATCCTGTAGAACAACGTCAGCTTCCAGGGTATTATCTTAAAATTACTCAGTATGCGCAAGAACTTCTGGATGATTGCGAGAGCTTAAAAGAGGGTTGGCCTGCCCAAGTTTTAACGATGCAAGAAAATTGGATAGGCAGAAGCGAAGGCTTAGAATTTTCTTTTGAGTTAAGTGCTGAGTCTAAAGCAAAATTGGGTGGTAATTTTGACAAATACACGGTTTTTACCACACGTCCCGATACGATTTATGGCGTGAGCTATTCCGCCCTTGCACCTGAACATGCGATTGTTAAATATTTGATAGAACATAGATTATTAAGTGAAGAGAAAATTGCGCAGATTAGGAAAATGCAAAGTGTTGGCTCTCGTGAACGCGCGCAAATGCCTAAAGAAGGTGTGAGTTTAGAGTTAGATGTGATTCACCCACTGACTGGGAAAAATGTGCCGTTATGGGTGGCAAATTTTGTTTTGATTGAGTATGGTGGTGGTGCGGTTATGGCAGTTCCCGCACACGATGAGCGTGACTTTGAGTTTGCACAAAAATACGATTTACCGATTATTCAAAGCATCGAACATGAAGTGCCTTTTGATGGAAGTAAGGCGACAACAGAGTATGGCAAGACCATCAACTCAGGTGAATTTAGCGGATTAGTGTCCAAAGAGGCTCAAAAAATGATTATTGCGCATTTTGAAGCCAAAGGCTTGGGCAAAAAAGTGATTAACTATAAATTACGAGATTGGGGTATTAGCCGTCAGCGTTATTGGGGTGCTCCGATTCCAATGATTCACTGTCCAAAATGTGGGCTTGTGCCTGAAAAATTTGAAAATCTTCCTGTGGCATTGCCCGATGATGTTGAAATCAAAGGCGAGGGTAATCCGCTGGATAAGCACCCTACATGGAAATACACCACATGCCCATGTTGTGGTGAAAATGCTGTGCGTGAAACCGATACAATGGATACCTTTTTCCAATCAAGCTGGTATTTTTTGCGTTACACCTCAGACCCATCGTTTTGGGCAGATGTGCCATTTGATAAACAAAGTGCCAATTATTGGATGAATGTGGATCAGTACATTGGTGGAATTGAACATGCGATTTTGCACCTTTTGTATTCTCGTTTTTTCACCAAAGTCTTACGTGACTTGGGATACGTTACATGTAACGAACCATTCGCCAACCTTTTAACACAAGGTATGGTACTCAAAGATGGCTCTAAAATGAGTAAATCCAAAGGCAATACCGTTGATCCTGATGCGATTATTAAAGAGTATGGGGCTGATACGGCACGTTTATTTATCCTTTTTGCCGCACCACCTCAAAAAGAGTTAGAGTGGAATGATAGTGCTGTTGATGGCGCATTTCGTTTCTTGAAACGCTTTGCGCAAAAGAGTGAAAACTGTTTACCATGTAAAGTAATTCCAACGATTGAACACAGTACATTATCGAAAGAATCAAAATACGCACGCAAAAAAGTCTATGAGGCTTTAAAGAAATCCAATGAAGTGTTTAAAGGTGGCTATGCTTTTAATACTTTGATTGCGGCATGCATGGAAGCACTCAATGCGCTATGCGACCAAGACGATAAAGCGGTGTGGAGTGAAGGGTATTTTATTTTACTCAATGTTTTAGAGCCCATTGTTCCTCATATTGCGTGGGAGATGAGCGAAAAACTTTTTGCTTCTGCTAATTTTGCACCTATCGCGATAAAAGAAGAGGTGATGGTGAGTGATACGATGATTTTAGCGGTGACGGTTAACGGTAAAAAACGCTCAGAAATTGAAGTCCCAACGACCATTGGAAAAGATGAAGCTTTGCTTCTTGGGAAACAAAGTGCTGCAAAATGGCTTGAAGGAACACAGCTTCTAAAAGAGATTTATGTACCAAATAAATTGATTAATCTGGTGGTAAAATAAGATGAAACGGACTTTTCTAGGGATGTGTTTAAGCCTCATATTGATAGGTTGTGGGTATAAACCAACGACATATTATGCAAAATCAGTATTGGGTGAGCGTATTTATGCTGAGGTAACCATCTCAAGGAAAGACCCACAAAACACCGTTTTAATCAAAGACAGTGTCAATGAGGCAATTGTCAGTCGTTTTGGAGGAAAAATTGTCTCCAAAGAGTCGGCTGAAACCTTTTTACATGTAAGTATTGGAAGTATTAGTTTTTCACCTACGGTGTATGATGAACATGGGTATGTTATCGCCTATAAAGCAACGGTCTATTTGAATATTCGCTACCAAAAAGGGGAAGGAAAAGCACAAAATATTCGCACTTCTGGCGAATATGACTTCTCTATCGAAGCAAACAGTGTTATTTCCGATAGTAAACGTTTTGAAGCTATTCGTTACGCATCTAATGATGCGCTTGATGAGTTTGTCTCTAAAATAGCAATAAAAGGACTCTACAATGGCGACAACAATTAATGAAATTATCAGAGACGCATTAGAGCAAATCAAAGCCGAACATCTTAATTTAACCCCGGATAATTATGCAAAAGTATTTTGTAAAGTAGCAAAGCAAAAGGGTGTGATTGTTGAGGATTGTCAAAAAGTTGATAAGTATGTTAAAAAGCTTGACCCCAAAATTGTAGCAGATTTGAAGCGTTTTAATGTCTCCTCTGTGGATGAGCTTTTATCTTTTTGTGTGGCAAAGCTCAATCGTGCTAATGAGGGTGATGCCACAAAGATGGTAAATGCACTTGTGACACTTTCAAAACGTGTATTACAAGCCATCTCATTGTTGCATGATAGCAAAGCCACAAATCTTGCGAATGCTTCGCTTGAACGACTTGATTTTCATCAAAATATCCAATCCATTGATTTAGTCAAAGAAAAATGGTTCGATTTTATTTCAAATTATGATGATAGTTATCTCAAAAAACTCGATTCGTATGGGCATGTGGCTAAAGATGACCTTGAAATGATGGTTCGAGATATTTTAAAACTCTTAAACAAAGACAATGGCGTTGAAGCCTATGCTATCTTAGCCCCTTTATTGATAGCTTCTCTTGTTCCTTCCATCGCTTCAGGGATGAATGATGAACTTGCTAAAATAAGCCATGAATTACGCCAATCCCCAGAATCTCTAAGCTCTCAAGCCCTTCAAAAAGAGATAAAACACCTTATCTCAAAACGCATTGACCTTGATAAAGCCGAAGTGCAAAAAAAAGTTTCAGCTCTTGATAAAATTTTGGATGAGATTAACAAAAAAATTATTGAACTGATTAATAGTAGTAATTTGAGCCATGAGCAGGTTAAAGTCATTAAAGCAGATCTCCAAAATATCAATCTTTCACAGGATAGTTTCGAGAGTGTTCAAGTGAAGTTACTGCATATTGCATCTTCTTTAGAAAATGAAACCAAATCGTTAAGCGAAAAAATGATAAGCAATCAAGAGACTATTTCTAAATTGCAAAGCCGTATTACAAAACTAGAGTCTGCTTTATTGGTAGCGAAACAAGAAGTTAAAGAGGACTTTTTAACCCATGTGGCAACAAAACGAGCTCTCTCTGATGAGTTAGGACGTGTTGAGGATGCTTTTAATCGCTATAAAGTGGACTATACGCTGTGCTTTATTGACATCGATAATTTTAAAGTGGTGAATGATACCTACGGACATGAAGCAGGCGATGTTATCCTCTCCACCGTTGGTAAGATTTTACGAAAATATGTCAGACAAGTAGATTTTGTAGGACGTTATGGTGGGGAAGAGTTTTTGGTGATATTGCCAAGTGTTGAATTGTTGCAAGGCGTGACGTTTGCCAATAAAATTCGCTCCATCGTCGAACAATTTAAATTTCTTTACAAAAATGAGCGCATTAATATTACCGTCAGTTGTGGAGTGGCACAACGTTCAATGCATGTTTCTAAGGAAGAAGCGATTAATGCAGCGGATGGATTGTTGTACAAAGCAAAAGAAGCAGGTAGAAACAAGGTTTTCCCCCAACTCTAATGAATTTAAATCTTTTTTTAGAGCAAAAGCCTCTTTTTTATGATGTGATTGACTATGCAAGGTTTCCTAAAATATATTATGCCATCGCGCATCACTTTAAACTCCCAAAAATCATTCATATCGTTGGCACGAATGGAAAAGGCACAACGGGTCGTTTTTTAGCTCATATGTTGCGTCAAAATCATTTACATGTAGGGCATTACACCTCTCCTCATATTGTAGCGTTTAATGAGCGTATTTGGATAGATGGCTCTTATGTTGATGATGCTCTCTTAGAAGCCTACCACCAACGTTTAACGCTCCTCTTAAGCCCAGAAGATGCACAAGCACTTTCTTATTTTGAGTACACAACGCTTCTTGCAATGCTCATTTTTTGTGAAAAATGTGATTATGTTGTTTTAGAAGCAGGTCTTGGGGGTGAGTTTGATGCGACGAATGTTTTTCCTAAGATACTCTCTATCATTACACCTATTGGGTATGATCATCAAGCTTTTTTGGGAGAGAGTATTGAAGCGATTGCAACGACGAAGCTTAACAGTGTAAAAAATGATTTTATCCTAGCCAAACAATACGAACCAATCGTCAATACCTTAGCCCGACAAAAAGCAGATGAAATCCATCAACGTTTGATTGATGTGACTTTATTTTTAGAGAAAGAAAAATATTTTAAAGCAGAATATTATGCTAAAGATAAAGACTATCCCCCTTTTTTACGTGATAATTTTTTAACGGCATACAGTGCGTTAACTTTTCTTGGGTATGATGTCAACTTCAACTCAAATTTTTTCCCTCTTTTAGAAGGAAGGTATCAGCTTTTTTTACCCAATGTTCGCCTTGATGTCGGGCATAATCCTATGGCAGCTCTTGCTTTGCGTGACTCTATTGGCGATAAAAAGGTTGTTTTAGTCTATAATAGCTATGCTGATAAAGAGTATGAACGTATCTTAGAAATTTTAAAGCCGGTGATTGAGCATCTTGAAATTATTGATATTCAAAGTACGCGAGCACTAAACCCTACAATTTTGCATGAATGTGCATCTGCTTTAGGTTTGGATGTTTCTGTTTTTAAAGGCATTGAAGCAACAAAAGAGTATGTTGTCTTTGGTTCCTTCTCAGTCGTCGAAGCTTTTTTGAAAGGACAACGTGAAAGATAAATTTACCGTGACGATTTCCGATGTACATGGTTCTAAACACTACCTCTTGCATCAATTGATTAAGAAGTTCTTACTCTATTTTACTCTTTTTGTGGCGCTTGTTATTTTGGTAGGAAGTTTTTTAATCCTCTTTTTATTTAAAGAAGTCTCTATGTTGGAAGAGAAAAAAGAGGCGATTATGCAAGAGCGTAATGTGCTCTTATCTCAAAATGAAGAGTTACAAGCCAATATTTCGCAAAAAGCACAAGAGTATGAAGATATTCGCGAAAAAGTGAGCAATATCGAAGAGATGGTTGGACTTAAAATCAGTGACGATGAAAATATTGATGTGCGTTTGGATGAAATCGATGTGACCATTATGCAGCAAAAGACTTTTTTTGATAACATTCCAAGTGGCGATGTGATGGCGTATAGTGATATTTCATCCAAATTTGGATGGAGAGAAAATCCTATTTTAAAACGTAAAGAGTTTCACACAGGAATTGACCTTCGAGCTCCCATTGGAACGCCTATCTTAGCCCCTGCTGATGGTGTTGTGAAATTTACGCAGTACAACCAAAACAGTGGTTATGGTAATGTGCTTTCTTTAGGGCATAATTATGGCTTTGAGAGTTATTACGCGCATTTGCAAAATAAGAGTGTTTTAAAAGAGGGACAGTTTGTCAAAAAAGGTGATTTAATTGCTTATTCGGGCAACAGTGGGATGTCCACGGGGCCTCATTTACATTATGAAGTACGATTTATTGGAAGAACGCTTGATCCTGAACCATTTTTACGATGGAAGGGGTCGAATTTTATGGAAATATTTAAAAAGGAGAAACGAGTCACATGGGAATCTTTGATAAAGCTGATCAACGCACAGTATCCGCTTCCGAAACAACCATCATCGCTAGTGGAGCCAAGGTAGAGGGTATTTTTAATTGTGAAACACGTTTGCACATTGATGGCGAGATAATAGGCAAAATTTTGTCTGATAGTATTGTAACAATTGGTAAGCAAGGACGTGTGAGCGGTGAAATTCACGCGAGTCGCCTTATGGTGAATGGTCTTTTTGAAGGCAATGCCAATTGTGATAACGTGGAAGTGCTAGAAGGTGGACGATTTATCGGGAAAGTCGTCTCTAAAGAGCTTGTCATCGAAGCAAAAGCTATTTTTGAAGGTGAAAGTAAAATCAAAACAGACACTCAAATGATCGCATTTGATAACCAATAAATTTATCTGAGTCCTAATGTCCCAAGCTTCGTGTTATGAATTTTTTAAGACCCCAAACAACTGTGAAGTATTGGGTGTTCGAGATGATAAAGAGGCGATTGTCGCTTCGCATGTTTTAGAGTTTTTAGGTAAAAAGAGCTATATTCTTCCTGATTTAAGAGCAAGTAGTGGTGATGACTTGCTCTCTTTTCAAGAAGAACTGATAGAACTTTTAAGCACCCTTCACGCATTTTATGCCAATCCAAGCCCCAAAAAAGTACTAATTTCTCCTGTACGAACCCTCTTAACACCGCTTCCTAAAAAAGAGTTGTTTGGCTCATTTGAACTAAGTTTTGCACTTCGTTTAAATCTTCCTTCTTTTAAAGAGCAGATGTATCATTGGGGATACCAAGCGGTTGATGTTGTGCAGGGTAAAGGTGAAATCTCTGTACGCGGTGATATTATCGATATTTTTCCACCCAACCATGATCAAGCATTGCGCATTAGTTTGTTTGATGATGAGATAGAGAGTATTCGCTATTTTTCACCGCAAAGCCAAAAAAGCTTTAAAGATGAACTAGAAAGTGCAACACTTCATCCTGCCTTGTTCGCTCTAAACGAAGCACAATACAAAGAGGTTGAACGCGCGGTAGAACACCTTAAAAGTGATAGTTTCACTAAAGATATTCACGCTTTAGGTCTCTGGGCATTGGGAGAACTGAGCACGCATTACGTGGATACTTTTCGTATTTATCTCACCCAAGAAGCCAAAGAAGAGTGTGAGGAGATGCGTTTGGTGGATGAACTCTCAAGCGCATCTTTAGTGTCATTGCCTCTTGTGCCAGAAGCACAAACGTATAAAGAGATTCATCCGAGCAATATTAAAACATTTTTAGAACTGCACCACGCAAAAAAGCTAACCTTAATTGCAAAAAATGATGTATTGCTGCGCATGGTAGAGCTTGATCCTTTACATGTAACGTTTTTACAAAGCGATGTCATTGTCAATCTCATGAGTCATGATGAGCTCATTTTATCGCTTAATCAGCCCGTACAAAAGGTAAAACGACGCACGGTAAGCATCGTTTTAGATGAGCTTAAAAGTGGCGATTACGTGGTGCATGAAAATTATGGTATTGGTATTTTTAAAGGCTTAGTCAAGACCACCGTTTTAGGCGCAACGAAAGACTTTGTCGTCATTGAGTATTTGGGTGATGATAAGCTTCTTTTACCCGTGGAAAATTTACATGTCATAGACCGTTATATTGGCGAGAGCGGTGCGATGGTGGGTGTGGATAGGCTTGGAAAGGGAAGTTTCCAAAAGCTCAAATCCAAAACGAAAGAACGTTTATTAGAAATTGCCAGTGAAATTGTCGATATAGCAGCAAAGCGTGAGATGATAGAAGCGCTAAAAATTGAAGCAGACAGTGCACACATGGCACGTTTTGAAATGGATGCAGGATTTATCTACACCGAAGATCAAAGACGTGTTGTGGGTGAAATCATGGATGATTTTAGAAGCGGACGTATGATGGATAGGCTTCTTAGTGGTGATGTAGGTTTTGGAAAAACGGAAGTGGCGATGAATGCTATCTTTGCTACCGTTCAAAGTGGCTTTCAAGCACTTCTCATTGCTCCGACAACACTGTTATGTTCACAGCACTACAAAAGTCTCTCCGCTCGTTTTGCCAAATACAACATTCGTGTGGCACAACTTGACCGTTTTACCACAGCAGGGCAAAAACAGAATATTTTGAAAGAACTTAAAAGTGGCGCTTTGCAGGTGTGTGTGGGAACACACTCTTTGTTTGAGGTTGAGTTATTTAACCCAGCCCTTGTGGTGGTCGATGAAGAGCATAAGTTTGGGGTAAAGCAAAAAGAAAAACTCAAAAGCTTATGCGAAAACCTTCACATTCTTTCCATGAGTGCGACACCCATTCCACGAAGCCTCAATATGGCGCTTAGCTCCATCAAACAATATTCCCAACTTCTTACCCCTCCAAGTGAGCGTGAAGATGTGCGAACCTTTGTCAAAGAGTATGACGACAAAGTTATCAAAGAGGCGATTTTGCGAGAAACCAGACGTGGAGGACAGCTCTTTTTTGTGCATAACCGCATCGCAACGATTGAAGCAAAGAAAAAAGAGCTTCAAACACTTTTACCGCACCTTCGCATTTTAGTGCTTCACTCTGAAATAAGTGCGACCATCACCGAAAAAGAGATGTTGCGATTTGAAGAAAAAGAGTACGACCTGCTCTTAAGCACCTCCATCATCGAATCAGGTATTCACATTCCTAATGTCAATACTATCATCATCGATGCGGCAGATCATTTTGGTATGGCGGATTTGCATCAGTTGCGTGGTCGTGTGGGACGCTCAAGAAGACAAGGGTACTGTTACTTTTTAGTCAAAGAAAAAGAGAGCTTGAGTGAGGGTGCTAAAAAACGCCTCATCGCCCTTGAAGCAAACTCCTATCTTGGAAGTGGCTCGATTTTAGCCTACCATGACCTTGAAATCAGAGGTGGAGGTAACTTGGTCGGGGAAGCGCAAAGCGGGCATATTAAAAATATTGGCTACGCGCTTTATTTACGCATGTTAGAAGATGCCATCAATTCACTCACAGGAAAAGCGCCTGTGGCGGCTAAAGAGGTGGATATTAAGCTTTCTATTTCTGCGTTTATCAACGAAAACTACATTGCTGAAGAGCGTGTGAGGTTGGAGTTGTATCGACGTTTAAGCCGTTGTGGAAGCGTGCATGACGTCTTAGAGATTGAAGAAGAGATGATCGATCGTTTTGGCAAACTCGATGTAACGACAAAACAGTTTTTAGAGATGATTGAGATTAAGATTTTAGCGACTCAAAAAGGGATTGTGTTCATCTCCAATTATGGGCAGAACATTACATGTAAAGATGAAAAAGAGGCCAAAACACTTTTACAATCCAGAAGCCGAGATGACGATGACATCATCGCAACGGTTTTAGCCTATTTAAGGAAAAAAGGGTGAAAATAGCCTTTATCGGAGATATTGTTGGTAAACCAGGGCGTAGTATGCTTCAAAGCTATCTTAAAAAAATTCGCTCCGAATTTGCGCTTGATATGGTCATTGCCAATGGCGAAAATGCCAGTCATGGTTTTGGACTGAGTATTGAACACGCAAAAGAGCTTCTTTTGTGCGGCGTTGATATGATTAGTGGGGGAAACCATTCGTGGGATAAAAAAGAGATTATCCCGCTTCTTGATTCTATGCCAATTCTTCGCCCGCTCAATTACCCTGAGGGTGTGGCAGGTAGTGGTGTTAAAATTTTACATGTAAAAGGTGAAGACGTAGCGGTTGTAAACATTTTGGGGCATTATGGAATGCCCATGGTTGAAAACCCCTTCTTAGCGGCTAAAAAAGCTGTAGAGGATTTACATGTAAAAGGGATTAAGACGATTATTGTGGATTTTCACGCCGAGGTGACTTCGGAAAAATATGCCATGTTGCATCTTTTAAAATCCCATGTCACGGCCATTTTAGGCACACATACGCATGTGGGGACGGATGATTTACACATAGTAGATGGAACGTGTTATGTGAGTGATGTGGGCTTAAGCGGTTGTCGAGATGGAGTCATAGGCATGGATAAAGATGCTCCCTTGAAACGCTTTCTAACAGGACTTCCCGCAAGTCTTGAAATCCCTAAAAAGTGTAAAAAAATTCTTCAAATGGTGATTTTAGACATAGAAGAGGGCAAATGTACCCAAGCCCACAAACTTCGCATTTTTGATGACCAAGAACGCGTGATGGTAAGGGCTTTGCATGAATGATAGTTTTGAATTGCTTTGTTTATTGAAACAAAGAGGACATCTCCAAACGTCACGTGACCCTCTTTGGTGGCCACGCTCACGAAGTTTTTGGGTGATTGTAGGTGCCATTTTGACACAACAGAGCAAATGGGAAAAGGTAGAGCAAAGTATTGAAAATTTGGAGTATGCAGGGATAAATTCCCTAGAAAAACTCGCTTCATGCGAGATAGAGTCTTTAAGCCAGATGATTAAACCCAGCGGTTTTTACAACACCAAAGGACACAATCTCAAAAAACTCAGCCAAGCAATTTTAGAAGCATTTGGAAGTTTTGAAGCCTTTTGTGAAAATGTGAGTCGTGAATGGCTTTTGGCACAAAAAGGGATAGGCGAGGAGAGTGCGGATAGTATTTTGTGTTATGCATGTGGACATGAAGCGATGGTGGTTGATGCGTACAGTGCGCGCTTACTTTACGCTTTTGGGTATGAGTTTGAGAGTTATGAGGCATTGCAAGCATGGTTTTGTGAGGGAATTGATGCCAACTGGGCAAAGGTAGTTTCCCTTTATGGGCGAGAGCTTTCTTTAAACGAACTTTATGCGCGGTTTCATGGAAAAATTGTGGAGTTTTGTAAAGAAAATAGTAGAGGAAAAGTAGTCGATATACGTTGTTTGGGATAAAAATCCCAAACACTATTAAAGATTATGCTCTTTTTTATAAGCCATAATCATTGCATATGCTTCATCTTTAAGGTGAAGTTTTTCTTTTTTCATTGCTTCAAGTTCCAAATCACTCGCGTGCTCACGACCTTCTGTGATATTGGTGATTTTTTGGTCTAAATCATTGTGTTTTTCAAAAATTTTTGCAAAATGTGCATTGTCAACTTTAAGTTTTGAGATAATGTCTCTGTATTCGTGTAGCATGTTTTCTCCTTTTTTATGGTTGTTTTATTGTATCAAAAAATGACTTAAGTTCTATAATCAGCATTAATTTTGACGTACTCATGCCCTAAATCACAGCCATAAGCCGTAAATGAACCATCCCCTAAGCCTAAATCACAGTGAATTTTAAATGACTCTTTTTTCATCACAGCCGCTGCTTTTTTTTCTGCTTCTGCATCTAGCGAGCGTTGCTCTTTTGAATAGATAAGTACATCATCGTAATGAATGACAAGCGTTTCTTCATTACATGTAATGCCACTAGCGCCTATTGTTGAAGCGATACGTCCCCAATTTGGGTCTTCGCCAAAGAGAGCCGTTTTAACTAAAAGTGAGTTACTTAACGCTTTAGCGGCTTTTTCAGCTTCTGCACTGCTTTTTGCGCCACTGACCTCAAAGGCTACGACTTTCGTTGCACCCTCACCATCTTTGACCAACATAAGACTAAGCTCTTTGGTGAGCATTTTCAAAGCTTCATTGAACGCTTCTTTTTCATAAGAGGCTTTTTTAGAGCTTAAAAGTAAAACGGTATCGTTGGTTGAGGTGTCCCCATCGACACTCACAGCATTAAAAGAGTTTTCGATGGCTGGAAGTAAAAGTGCATCCATATCAACTTTAGGAATGTTCGCATCGGTGAGAATGAAACAGAGCATCGTTGCCATCGCAGGATTAATCATCCCAGCACCCTTGCAAATCGCCGCAATATGGAAAAAGGAGCCATCTTCCAAAATGACTTTAAAGCACAGCTCTTTTTTGAAGCTATCGGTCGTCATAATCGCGGAAGCTGTGGAGTGTGAATTTTTGGCATTAAAATCAAATGTTGAAAATGCACCGGAGAGCTTTTCAATATTTAAGCGGTATCCAATAACTCCCGTTGAGCTCATAATGGGATTGTGAAGGGTTGGAAAAATGGATTTGAGTTTTCCAAAAAGGGTATCGATATCTTCAATACCTTTTTCTCCTGTCATTGCATTGGCATTTTTAGCGTTCATCAAAATAAAATTGGTTTGAAACCCTTTGGGATAGCGTAAAAAATGTTTAATGGGTGCAGCTTGAAAGACATTGGTGGTGAATACAGCGGTGACATCACAAGGCTCGTCGGAGCGAATGAAAGCGACATCTTCTTTGCCGTTTGGCTTAAATCCAGCCGATACACCTTGGCAGAAAAACCCAGCAACATTATCCAATCCATTTTTAAGAGGTAGAATGGTAAACATGGCTCAATCCTTTGGAATGATAATTAAAAAGAGGAAAAAAGAAGAAAAGGGAGAAAAATCTCTCCCTACAGGAGAAATTTTTAGCCGTTTTTCTTCATTGTACGAAGTGTAGATGCAGCAATTCTAATTTTTTGAGTTGTTCCATCTTCTAAGGTTACACGAACCGTTCTAAGATTTGGAAGAAATCTTCTTTTAGTCTTGTTGTTTGCATGGCTTACGTTGTTTCCAACCATAGGACCTTTTCCAGTAATCGCGCATTTTCTTGCCATCGGGGATTCCTTAAAATTTTTATCGTGAATTGTACATCAAAAAAGCAAAAGAGATGCTTAATCGATTTCGAAGCTTGGAATTATAGCGAAATTATTCTAATTTTGATACAATTTGCATAAATTTTTTAAAGGCTATGATAATGTTAGTGGCACCAAGTATTCTCTCTGCGGATTTTGGACGATTGAGTGAAGAGATAAAAGCGATTTGTGAAGCAGGGTGTGATTTGGTGCATGTGGATGTGATGGACGGGCATTTTGTTCCAAATCTTACCATTGGACCTGTTGTGGTGAATGCTGTGGCTAAGGCAACTACAAAACCACTGGATGTGCATTTGATGGTAGAGAACAATACCTTTTTTGTGGATTTATTTGCTCCACTCAAGCCAAAATACATCTCTTTTCATATTGAAGAGGAAAAACACCCGCATCGTTTGATTCAAAAAATACGTGATTATGGTATCTCTCCAGCCATTACGCTTAATCCTCATACACCGCCATCTACCATTGAATATTTGTTGGAAGATTTGGATATGGTGCTTTTAATGAGCGTCAATCCAGGCTTTGGCGGACAAAAATTTATCCCAAGTGTCCTTGAAAAATCAGCTTGTTTAAAAGAGATGATCCTAAAAAAAAATACAAAAACTCTCATCGAAGTCGATGGTGGTGTGAACAATCACAATGTAAAAGCTTTAGCAGACGCAGGGGTGGACATCGTGGTTGCGGGGAATTATGTTTTTGGAGCCAGTGACTATAAAAGTGCTATCGCATCGCTTAAAGTTTAGTGTATGTGGGTTAAAATCTGCGGTATTACCAACCTTGAAGACGCCCTTTGTGCCATAAATGCAGGTGCTGATGCGCTTGGTTTTGTCTTTTATCCACATTCGCCTCGTTATATTAGTCCTGAAAAAGCAAAAGCGATTGTGGAACAACTGCCTTTACATGTAAAAAAGATTGGGTTATTTGTAGAAGCATTGCCAGAAGAGATTAATGTTACATGTAAAACATCTTTAATGGATATGGCACAAATTCATTTTGACGTGGATGAAACGTTTTTGTCCGCACTTGAAGTTCCTTATCTTTTAGTAACACGCGCTCAAAAACAAAGTGATGTGAGTCAATATCAAGACAGGCTTCGGTTGGTGGATGCGTACGTGGAGAGTTTTGGTGGAGCTGGGGCACGCTTAGAGCTTTCATGGTTTGAACACGCCGATACACACAACATCATCTTAGCAGGGGGATTGAGCCCTTTAAATATTGAAGAAGTCAAACCTTTTGGATTTTATGGGGTGGATGTGAGCAGTGGTGTTGAAAAGTCCAAAGGCATCAAAGACCATGAAAAAGTGGATGCTTTTTTAAAAAAGGCAAAAGCGTGAGGCCTCTTGATACATTTATTCAAAAAATAGTTCAAAAACCCATTTTCCACAAAGAATTTTTTGCTAAGATGCGTTCTTTTAAAGAGCTTGAGTACGTTGATGTGGAAGACCTTCAAAGCTTAAGACTTTTGGGATTACCAATTACTAAGTACAATAATTATGCTTTAACACTTGAGAGTGTTACGATGCCGATCCTTAAAGCAAAGTTTTGTATCGTTGATATCGAAACCAATGGAAGTAAACCAAGCCTCAACCAAATCATCGAAATCGGTGCTGTGATGATAGAAAATGGTGAAGAAATAGGGCGTTTTTCTTCTTTAGCAAAAACTGATGTCTTACCCGATTCGATTATGCAGCTTACGGGTATCACGCTGGAAGATTTGAGTGGGGCTCCTAGTTTAAAGAGTGTTTTAGAGGCGTTTAGGCTCTTTTTAAAAGATGCTGTTTTTGTGGCACACAATGTCAATTTTGACTACTATTTTATCTCATATGCCCTAGAAGAAGCAGGTTTTGGACCTATGCTCAATCGTCGTTTATGCACGATTGATTTAGCCCGAAAATGCATTGAAGCTCCAAAATATGGACTGAGTGCATTAAGTGAACACTTAGGTATTCCTTTTGAAAATCACCATAGAGCGCTTTGTGATGCAGAGGCGACGAAAAGTATCCTTTTAAAAGCACTGGAAAATTTACCACCAGAGGTTGAAACGGTGGAACAGTTGATTGCGTTTACGAAGCCTTCGCAGATGAAAAAAAAGAAAAAAGAGAAGAAGCCCGAATAAAAAAAGGCTTCTTTTTTTTACAGATACATTCCCATAAATTTGACGTAATTATTGGCTGAAGTGTACAAAGATGCTACTTCTTCGTCACTTAAAGCTCTCACCACTTTAGCAGGGTTTCCCATAATCATAGAACGTGGGGGAAAATTTTTATTGCGTGTTACAAGGGAGCCTGCGGCGACGATAGACTCTTTTCCAATAACCGCACCATCTAAGATGGTCGAACTCATCCCAATTAAACACGCATCTTCAATGGTACAACCATGTAGTGTCACACTGTGTCCAACGGTAACATTATCGCCGATTGTCGTTGCAAAGCCATCACTTTTATCTTCTCGCGTGTAATGCGTGACATGCACCACACTTCTGTCTTGAATACTTGTGTTTTTACCAATACGAATAGCATGGACATCGCCCCTAAGCACCGCTCCAAACCAAATAGAACTTCCCTTGCCAATGCTCACTTCTCCAATAATATCCGCACTGGGAGCAACAAAAACATTCTCAGCAATTGTTGGTTTTACCCCTTGAAATTCCATAATCATCAGCTCTCCTTAAAGAGGCGTTTTGCCAATTTTTCAGCTTTATGAGAAGTCGTATCTTTCTTTTGCGCTTTATAGATTTTGTTCATATAATCTTCTAAAACGGTATGGTTATTGATAGCACGCTCTTCAGTGTGGCATATTTGCGTGTATTCGCCATCACTGCCAAGTGTCCAGCTGAGCATATTGTCATTAAGTTGAAGTTGTAAAATCTCGAAGATTTTTTGCTGAATCGCTCTATCGAAAATAGGCGTCATCAACTCCAAGCGTCTCTCTAAATTTCGTGGCATCCAATCTGCACTGGAGATAAACGTTGTGGTAGGCTCTCCATTTTTAAAGTAAAAAATACGAGCATGTTCTAAGTATTTTCCAATAATAGATTTAACACGAATGTTTTCACTAATACCCTCAACCCCTGGTCGAAGTGAACAAATACCTCGTGCGATGATGTCGATTTGAACGCCTTGCATCGAAGCATAATAAAGTGCTTGAATCACATCAGGGTCAACCAAAGAGTTCATCTTCACGATAATACGCCCTTCATTGCCATATTTGGCTTCATTGTTAATCAAGCCAATAACTTTAGGCTTGATTTGTGTAGGCGACATAGAGAGAATTTCAAGTTTTTTATGCTTTGAAAAACCCGATAAGATGTGAAAGAAAGTCGTTCCATCTTTGGCAAATTCCTCTTTACATGTAAAGAAGCTGGTGTCGGTATAGACTTTTGCGGTCGCACCATTGTAGTTACCTGTACCCAAATGCATATAGAATTTTAGCTTGCCATCTTCTTCTTGACGAATGACTTGAGCGATTTTGGCATGGACTTTAAAACCGGTGATGCCATACACCACGTGCGCTCCCGCTTGCTCCAACGCTTTTGCCCAGTGCAGGTTGTTTTCCTCATCAAATCTAGCCTTCAGCTCAACCACTGCTGTGACTTGCTTGCCTTCATTGGCAGCATCGATAAGTGCTTGAACGATTTGAGAATTTTTTTCTACACGGTACAGTGTCATACGAATGGAGATAACTTTTGGGTCTTTTGACGCTTCTTTAATCAGGCGAAGTACAGGGTCAAAACTCTCATACGGGTGAAACAATAAAACATCACTCTTATCAATCACTTTAAAGACTGATTCATTGGTATCAAACGGAGGTAAGACTTTTGGGTTGTATGGCGGGAGGGCTAGATGAGAGAAATCTTTATTGCCCACAATTTGCCATAAGGCTCCAAGGTTAAGAGGGATTTTATACGTGTAAATATCTTTAAAAAAGATTTGCATGTGCGAATTTAAAAACTCAAGCAAATCAGGGTCGCTGTCTTCTTGAATATTAAGGCGCACAAAAGCCCCTTTTCTTCGAAGTTTGAGCCCTTGTTCCATTATCATCATAAAATCATCTGCTTCCTCTTCTTCGATGACCATATCTGCATTTCGAGTCACCCTAAATGCCGCAGAAGCCACCAAGCGATACCCTGGAAAAATCTCTTCCACATGACGTTTAACGATAGTTTCAATAGGCACATAGGTATGATCACCCGCTTGGAAAAAGCGTGGTAAAACACGAGGAATACGAATCATCCCGTATTTAAAATTTCCTTCTTCTTCACTTTCTCTGTCTTGAAGTTTAACCGCAAGAGAAAAGCTTAGATTGTTAAGATGCGGGAATGGATGCGTGGCATTGACCGCAATAGGGACGATAACAGGCAAGATATTGGAAAAAAAGTAGTTATCGGAGAGTTTTGCCAAGGCAGGACTTAGCTCTTCATAATTTTTGACAAAAAGGTTTTCTTGCTCCAAATCTTTAACAATTTCATTGTAGCTGGCTTGAATCACCTCTTTTTCACTGGCAAGATAAGCTCTGATTTCTCTGAGTTGATCCAGTGGTGTTTTTTGGTCAGCACCCGTTTCGATAACGCCTGCACTAAAAAGTTGTTTTAAGCCCGCAACGCGAATCATATAAAATTCATCTAAGTTGGTTGCATAAATGGCTAAAAATTTAAGTCGTTCAAAAAGAGGAAGCTCTTTTTTAAGGGATTGGGCAAGAACTCTGGTATTAAATTTGAGCCATGAAAGTTCTCGGTTTAAGTAAAGACTAGAATCATTTAAATCAAGCACAGCAGCATCCTTCGTAAGATGTAAAATGAGATATTTTAGCAAAAAAAAGTTATAAAAAGGTAACGCTTTTTAAGCATACTGAGAAAAGAGGTTTTCTTGAAGGGTGTTATTGGCGTGATAGGTCTCTTTAGATTTATTTAAAAGTTCATGTTGCATGGCTCGCGCTATTTCAAGCCTTGCTTGCATTTGAAGCATCGAAGCGGTAGCAGCGACTTGATAATCTGTTGGACTAGGATCACTTGGGGCAAGGGCAGCCGCACGTACCAGTTGCATTTTTTTAACGGTTGCTTCAGGTTCATTTTCAGGAGCTGTATCAATGGCAACTTCGCCACCAACAGCGTAGAGTCTTTCATCGGGAGCTTTTTGGTACACATAATTTGCACCACTTAAGATGACACTTCCCCCAGCCGAGATATGTGCATTCTCATGAGCTTTTACGGCAGTATCTCGTGCTTGAAGTCTTGTAATAAGGGCTTTTTCAGAAGGAGTTAATTCAGTAGAACTTGAAGTTTCGTTACTCTTTTTTTCAGACGTAGAAGATGCTTGTGTAGAACCATAAGAAGCACCAACATGAGTATAAGAAGCATTTAGAAAGCTATTCACTCTCATCGTGTCTCTCCTGAAATTGAAACTATTTTAGCACAAAATTCCTTTACATGTAAGCACGTTTTATGCCTTTTTT
>CAYTVI010000021.1:22256-27929 GCA_964441765.1 uncultured Sulfurospirillum sp. | reverse complement strand
CAGGATTCAGATACGTTGCAAATTCAATCATACCTTTGCCAATCATATCTTCAAGCGCCATTTGCGCTGTTGCTAATATTGTCTTTGAATCGTCCACTAAAATAACGCGTTTACCCATACTCACTCCTTCTCATCGCCACAGTATCGTGACAATTTGAGTTAAAGTGTACTCTGTTAAATATTAAAGAATTATTAATATGACATAAGAAAATTTTAATCTTTAAACAATCTGAATTTTCGTTCGTATATGCTCCTAAATACGAAAAGGAACTCCTTTTGCTTTTACCCTTTCATAACGTTGTGAAAGGAGTTCTTGTGCGTTTATATGTAAATCCGCATTGTATTACGATTCATATCTCAGAAGAGTCTTCTCATCTGCATTCGCTCAATGCTACACTCTCTGACACGTTTAGTAAAACCTTCTGGGTCAATGAAACACTTATCAATCTAGCAACCACACAAGAGCTTAAAGAGCGTAAGGCATTTTTAACTTCTTTGTATTATACCTGTGCATTTGATTCTAAAAGCCATAATCTTGCTTTTTTAAAACGCCTTATCTCGATGCATGATAAGCCTATAAAAGTCATTCAAAACAAGTCGTTGAAGAAAAAAACGGCTCCCTTTTCACCACTACAAAATGACTACCGTATTTTGGGAGCTCGCATGGAAGAGTCTTTACAAAGTATTCGTAAAAAGTACCTCGCTTTGGTCAAACAGTACCATCCTGATGCTTTAAATGAATCCCTAAAAAACAAACCTCTTTACATTCAAAAATTTCAACAAATTCAAGAAGCGTATGAGCGTATTAAAGTCTCTCGCAAAGAAAAACGAGCCGCCTAAGAGCAATCTTTAAGCTATGCTTTGTTAAAATCTCACTTCAATTTACTGTACGTGGGGCATTAGCTCAGCTGGGAGAGCGCGACGCTGGCAGCGTCGAGGTCAGCGGTTCGATCCCGCTATGCTCCACCACGATACTTCGATTTTATCTTCTCACCTCATTATTTATTGTATATAAGGAAACACACACTCATGGGAAAAATGATTAACAACAGCGTTAAAATGGAAAACGGCTACAAACTTGCAGGGCTTTATAATCAACAAAAAAAGAGCATTATCGCGTCACAAAAACAACGAGAAAATGAGCAAGGTGCTGTTAACTCCGATAAGGCTAAGATGAGTGATGCCATGAAAGCGAAGGCAAAAGCCAAAGCGAAAAAAGCAAAACAAGACCGTAAAAGAAATCAATAACTATGGAAATCTCACTCTGGACATACCTTGTTGCCATTACACTTTTGACCATCACGCCGGGTGTTGATACAATGATGGTGCTACGCAATACTTTGCGTGGTGGGGCAAAAGATGGTTTAGTGTCAAGCTTGGGGATTTGTTTAGGTCTTTTTGTTCATGCGACACTCTCGGCGGTGGGAATTTCTGCTGTTTTACTCTATTCTGCGACAGCTTTTACGGTACTTAAAACGATAGGTGCGTGCTATCTTTTGTGGTTAGGATTTTCTGGGATAAAGTCTTTTTGGTATGCACGTTACAAAACACACGAATCAACGCCAGCACACAAGACTTTTAATACATGGCGTTCACTTCGAGAAGGCTTTTTATCAAACGTGCTTAATCCAAAAGCGATTATTTTTTATATGGCATTTTTACCGCAGTTTATTGACCCAAACCATTCAGCATTGGGACAATCTTTGTTTTTAGCTCTTTTACACTTTATGGTAGGAACGCTTTGGCAGGGCATTCTTGTTTATATGATTTGCTCTGCCAATCGTTTTATGCTAAATCCTTATGTGCGCCAAAGTCTTGACCTTTTTTCAGGCATTGTGATGCTTTTACTAGGCGTTCGTCTTTTACTTGAGAGACGTTAAGCCAATATTTTTCCCAGCGATGATTCAACGGTAGGATAGGTAAATACAAATCCTTTATCGAGCAATGCTTTAGGGTGCGCTTCTTTACTGTCTAGCAAAACAACCGCACCTTCTGAAAAAAGCATCTTGACGATAAATGAAGGCAAGGGAAGCCATGTAGGGCGTTTCAACGCTTTTCCTAAGGCTCTGGTAAAATAAAAATTTGTCACAGGTTTTGGAGCGCTTGCGTTATAAATACCCTCAAGTTTTTGCTCAAGTACAAAACGGTAGATACGAACCAAATCATCAATATCTATCCAACTCATCATCATCAAGCCATTGCCGATGATGCCACCCATATAGGCTCTAAACGCGGGCAACATCTTCTCGAGTGCACCACCGTCTTTTCCAAGCACAACGCCAAAACGCAGTATGGTCGTTCGCTTTTTACATGTAAGCGCTTCCGCTTCCCAATCACGGGCTAATTGTCCTAAAAAATCATCCGCAAGTGTGGTGCATGATTCATCGCATTTTTGATTATTGGGGTAAATGCCAACGGCGGATGTAGAGATAAAATGCTCAACCTCACTTTGATTGATAGCTTCGACGATTTTACGTGTGATATCAATGCGGCTTGAACGTAACACTTTTTTATACGCTTCATCCCAACGCGCCGCAATAGGAGCACCTGCTAAGTTAAAAACCGCGTAAACCCCTTGGAGTTTTTGGACGATTTGCTCAACGCTATCATTGCGCTCTATCACCACCACATCGGGAAACTCTTTTTTTAAAGCACTCGCGACAAATCCGCTAGCTCCACTCATCGCTATTTTCATGGTTCTCTCCCTAATAATTTTTGACGTACTTTTGGGTCACTCATATTTTCACCACGAAGCATCTTAAGACGCATTTCATCAAAACCGATGCTTCCCTCTTTCGCATTTTCATACACACCAAACCCATACTCCATCGGTGTTGCCTCTGTAAGCGAATAGTGTGCTTTAAACGCATCAATATAACGATGTGTATCAAGGCTAAACGCCCAAATGACCATCTGCTTAGGTTCAATTTTTTGATCCCTTAGCCACAAAATGACACACCCGATATCATCAAAAAAGAGTGTTTTCCCCTTCGTATCAATCACTTGTGCGGTGTGTTTTTTCCCCACCAAATACATATGACACTGTGGACATTGTACCTGATTATCTTCAAAGTCCAAAGGTGTTTTTTGGCGGTTGATAATGTCAGAGGGATGCTGATGCTTTACATGTAATCCATAAAATAATCCACCCAATGCCAAAAGCGGGAAAAGGACTAACACGACTACCCAGATTTTTTGTTTCACAACCATACTCCATTTTTTAGATAATAGATTAGAGGATATAAAGAGACAACACCCACATAAAGCCCATTAAAAAAGAGTGAACGCTTAAACCATACCCCTTGTTCTTCATGGCTTATCACCTGCAATAAAGCACCCCCCATACCTGAAAATGTTCCTATAAAAAGCGTGGTGTATAAAAGATATCCCACCCCGTAATACTCTTTTTGCAATAAACAAAACGGACAGCGATGCGTGGGAAGTTCATACACATAGGTGCTAAAAAAAACAATGAGCGAAATAATGGCAAAGATAAGAAAGAAGCTATTGGCAAAAATCATCAAAAACGTATTTTTAAGCCTATACGCAACCACCATAAGCCCTGCAAAAAAATAAAAAAAGCCCACCCATACTAGCGCATCTACTTTAAACAATAACGACGTATAAGAGCTACTCGCCGCTGAAAAGAGGGTTCCACAACAGCTGACGATTTTGCTGATATTTAAAGAGGAGAAGAAAAGTATTTCAAGTGAGATTTCAGCGATTAAAGGGATAAACAAAAGGATAAAAAGCCACAATTTCATTCTCGTATACGGCATCTGGATATGTTTCATATCGGCATGATGCACCAAAAGCCAAAAGCCAAAACCATAAAGGTTGATGAGTTTTAAAGTGGTAAGATAAAATCCAAAATCCACCGCATTAACCACACCTGTCGCGCACATCGCTCCTGTAATGATGTCGGAGAGTTTATCGAGCGTGTAGATGAAAAATAAAAAGAGCGGTAACTTGATGATGAATAGATACTTGATAATCACGCTGATGAGATAAGAGCGTTTTTCCAACGTATACTGCAAGGCAGTTGTTGCACATGCATCCCAACGCCACACCATTCCCAAAGAGACAGCAAACGCCACAGTGCCTAAGAGCACAAAAAGTATGTCAAGCGTTAAAAGCGCAATGATTTCAGGCGTTAAAGTCATGAGATGACGCATCCATTTTTAAGCTCAACCACCCTATCCACAAAAGACTGTTCCACCACCAGCGCATCATGCGTCGCAATGACGATGCTCACCCCTTTGTTTTTAAGCATCTCAAAATACCCCATCAAAGAAAGCGAAAGTGACGCATCTAAATTAGCCGTTGGCTCATCGGCTAAAAGAATCTTAGGTGAGCACACCAACGCTCTTGCTATGGCGGTTCGTTGTTGCTCTCCACCTGAGAGAAGCTTTACATGTAAATGCGCTTTATGCGAAATAGAAAACTGTTCCATCACGTTTTGCACCTTCTCTTTGGCTTCGTGCAAAGGAAGATTAAACGGAATAAGAGGCGCTAAGATATTCTCTTCGACACTAAGGCTTGGAATCAAATGGTACTTTTGAAAAATAAACCCTATCGTCTCTCTACGAAATTGCGCACTGTGCGCTTCGGGTAACTTTGCGATGGCCTTACCGTCCACTTCAATATACCCAGACGTTGGCTTTTGAAGCCCTGCGATTAAAGAGAGTAGCGTACTCTTACCACTCCCACTCGCTCCTTTTAAGACAACGCACTCACCTTTTTTTACATGTAAATCTATCTCACTCAAAGCATCAAAAGTGGTATCGGCTTGTTCAAAGCTTTTAAAGACGTCTTGAAGTTTTATCATCGCATCACCTCATCCGCATCAAGGTTTGCCGCTTTCCATGCAGGAATAATAATCGCCGCGAGATAAATAGGCACGCTTAAAAAGAAAAGAAGAACAATTGAGCCTATGTCCACACTAAAAGAGAGCGCAAAAGGAGGCTTAAGCGTTGAATAACCCATAAAAATTTCACGCAATAAGGGTGCTTGTAACCCATAAACGTACCCCAAAGAGAGCACAAGTCCTATGATAAACGCACTCAAACAGATCACCAAACCCTCATAAAACTTCTGAGCGATAATCTCATCCATTCCCCATCCCAACGCTTTTAAAATACCCACCTCTCGTTTTTCCTCAGAACTTAAACCACTTGTTCGTTCAAACAGTATCATAAAAAAGGTAAAGACACTGACCACAAAAAGACTCAAGAAAAATCCGCTCTTATAATCAAAAATATTTTGATAACTCACCCTTAAATCCTCGGTCGTAACGGCTCTTACATCAGGGTAACGTTGGGTGATTTTTTGAGCTATTGTCGCAACTTCTTTGGGGTTGGAAACGCTAACGACGATGTCAGTGGCTTTGTTTTTATCCATACCAAAAATCTCATACGCACTTTTTTGAGGCAGTAAAATCATATCATTACTCAAAAGACGTACTGAACTTTCAAAAACCCCTGCGATATGTTGCCTCTTCCACTCACCCGTTGCGGTGACAAAATTGAAAAAATCCGTGTAATAATTCTCAGACAAAATCTCTTTAACACCTGCCCCTACAACCATTCCATCGCTTTTTTCGAGCGCTTTTACGTCCAGATTATCGACCACATTTTGAAGCTCTTGTGTGTATTGCTCACTAAAGGCTTCCAC
>CAYTVI010000021.1:0-22156 GCA_964441765.1 uncultured Sulfurospirillum sp. | reverse complement strand
GATTATCGACCACATTTTGAAGCTCTTGTGTGTATTGCTCACTAAAGGCTTCCACCCCCATCACCGTAAAATTCACCCCTGCGGGTTTAAAGTAGTAGTATCCCCACACCCTAGGAATGGCACTTTTTACCCCTTCAATCGCTAAAATATCTTCTGCTAAACGCACATCAATATCGCTTTGTTTTCCCGCACGAATGCGTTGCAAGGTTATCTGAGGTAAGCTGTGCAACGAGGCATCTAACTCTTTTTTAATCCCATTGCTGATAAACAACACCGATGAGAGTAAAAAAACCAAGGCACTAAAAACAACTAATGTACCCATGCTTTGAATTTTGCGTCGCCAAAGTGCACTAAGAGCAAATTCTAAGAGTAAAAGATTAAACCTAGTGCGCATATTCTATCCTTGAGGGTATCATGGTAGCACGTGGAGCATAGTGATAGACAAAGGTTGAGGGAAAATACTCCAGCAATGAGGGAGATTCATTAAAAAAAGCAAAAGGTGTGCTTAAAGAGCGGTGCCTTACATAATGCGCTTCACTCACAAGTGCGCTATCGGGCAGTCCTACGAGAGCACTAAAGTGTTTTTTTTGGGCTTTTTCAGAGTCGCTCATGCTGTAAAAATGGTTATAAAAAAGGTACTCGCCTACTAAAAGACCCATACCCACTCCCCACATCACCATTAAAAGCCTTACTTTGTGCATCGTTTTGTCCAAATCCTGATATAAACAGCTATTTTACCCTCTTGACCTGCATCAATGCAAGTGAGTTTCATCTTAAGCTAAAATCCTCTTTACCTAATCTCCACAAAAAGGATTCGTTATGAAAAAAATTCTTCTTAGTCTCACCCTCTTAGCCAGTGCTCTTTTAGCCGCTGATGGCGCAGAAATCTACAAAGCAAAATGTTTCTCCTGTCATGGTGAAAAAGCAGTAAAAGCAGCGCTAAACAAGTCTCAAATCATCGCAGGATGGGATGCACAAAAAACGATTGCTTCCATGAATGGCTATAAAAACGGCGAAGGTGGAGCGATGAAAAATGTGATGAAACCTATCGCTTCAGGCTTAAGTGAAGATGACCTCAAAGCCGTAGCAGCAACCATCGCTTCTTTTAAATAATTACTCCCTTTAAAGGCTCTTTACAAAACATAAAGAGCCTTCCTTCTAAGCTTTTTTTGACTACAATTTGCTTTTACATGTAAAAAGGATTGTAGTATGAATTTTGATATTTGGCTCACCATGCTCGTTGCTTCGATTGTCATTAGCATCTCCCCAGGAGCTGGAGCGGTGGTTTCTATGAATTATGGTCTTAAGTACGGTCTTAAACGCTCGTATGCGGCTATTTTTGGACTTCAGATGGGACTTTTTATCCAAACGTTTATCGTTGTTGTTGGGCTTGGCTCTTTGATTATGAGCTCTCTTATGCTCTTTAACATCATCAAATGGATTGGCGTGGCATACCTTATCTTTTTAGGGGTAATGAAGTTTATGGAAAAACCCGTGTTACCAGATGAGGCAGAGCAGATTAAAGCCTTTAGCGCTTCAAAAGCCTTCATTCAAGCAACCCTGATTAACTGCACCAACATTAAAGCAACGGTCTTTTTAGTCGCGTTTATTCCTCAGTTTTTAGACCCAACTAAAGAGCTTTTAAGTCAGTTTGTTATCATCTGTGCAACATTGATTGTCGTTGATATCATCGTGATGACGGGGTATAGTTCACTGGCATCAAAGCTCAAGTTTATGGTCAAATCTATTCGTGCGATTCGTATTCAAAATCGTATCACAGGAGCTTTTCTACTGCTTGCCGCTTTTTTTGTTTCAACAGCAAAACGCGCCTAAGCAAACGCCTTTTCATACACACTTTCATCAAAACCGACCACAAGCGCTCCATTAGCACATTCAATAATGGGGCGCTTAAACAACAACTGCTCTTTTAAAAGCCACTCTTTTTTGGCTTCATCACTGAGCTCTTTAGAAAGTCCTAATGTCTTAAATTTTGTTCCTTTGGTGTTAAACACCACACTCAAAGGCTGTTTCGTAAGCCACATATCAAGCTGTTCTGGTTTTACATGTACTGTTTTTAAATCATAAAACGTATACACCAAACCTTTCGCTTTTAAAAAAGAGAGGGCTTTTTTCACACTGCCACACGTCGTAATTCCATACACATTTATCATTCATTCTCCTCAAAAAATTCAACACGGTTGCGCCCTTTTTGTTTAGCGGTATACATCGCTTTGTCGGCATCCAAAAAGAGTTTATCCGCCGATAAACGTCTTGGACAAAAAAGTTGCAACCCAATACTTGCCGTACAATGGTGCTCTATGGTGGTGTATGTACCATCAACCTCGACATCGATGCGGTATGGTTTTGAAAGCTCATGCAAAATCGCAGAAGCACTCACCATCGCGTGCTCTTTAGCTCTGTTCTCATCACTGCTTAACACACTTAAAACCACCACGAACTCATCGCCACCAAAACGCGCTACCGTATCGCTTTCTCGCACACACGCTAAAAGACGTTTTGCAGCATCGACAAGCAACTCATCGCCTGCTTTGTGTCCAAAGGTATCGTTAAGAGGTTTAAAATTGTCCAAATCAATGACCATTAAAGCCCCACATTGTCCTGTGCGTTTGCTTTGGGTCATAAAAAAGCGTAATCGCTCATCAAGCATCCGACGATTTGGAAGCCCTGTAAGGGAATCGTGAAATGCCAAAGACTTAATCAGCTCTTCCGTTTTCTTACGCTCTGTAATATCGGTCGAAATCCCACACAGCGCGTAAATCGTCCCCTCTTCGTCTTGCAAAGGTATTTTGGTAGAAAGATACGCCGTCGTCACTTCGCCGCTTATATCTGTGTTGACCTCTTCTCGAGTCATCTTTTTACCATACTGAATCACCTGTACATCTACAGAGCGCAACATCTTAGATGTTGCTTCATCAAAAAAAGCACTGTCTTCTTTGCCTATCACCTCTTCTAAACGCACGCCAAACAAATCACAGGTCTTTTTATTGGCGTAAACATAACGGTACCGTGCATCTTTGATATAGATGTAGGCTTCGACACTGTCTAGGATGATGTTGAGCTTTTTTTCACTTTGCATGAGCCCAAGAGTACGTTCTTGTACCTTTTCTTCCAAAGCCTTGTTGTTCGCACGCACATAATCCACCATCTCTTTAAACTGACGCGATAAGGAAGCGATTTCATCATGCCCTTGTACCAAAGGCATTTCAACCTCATAGTCTCCTTCTTTGAGCTGTTTCATACGTTTTTTAAGCTCATTAAGTGGGGTTAAAACCAATCCATTAAGCGTTAACCCCACTGCCAACAATGAGATAAAAAAGAGCACGCTTAAGATAGGAATGATGGAAAATTTATTAATCAGTAAAAGCTCTTTAGAGTCGATGAATGTCATATTGAACCATCCAATCTCTTTAAGATAAGAAAGCCCCAAAAGCCTTTTTTTACCCTCAAAGTTTACCCACAACGTTCGTATCTGCTCATCAAACACATACAACTCTTGCATGGCGGCTTGAATCGCATCGATGTCGTTAGGATTGGTGATAAATTGGTCGATGGTCTTACGTTTGCCATCGATTTTGCTCATACTCGCATAATCAATCAAGCGTGTATCACGCGCGAGCTGGATGGAGAGATTGCGGTTGATAAAAAAGTTGCGTACCCCTTCTTGTTCAACACCCACAGAATCTTTTAAAAATTGTTCAAAATCAAATCCCGTACCAACCACACCTAAGACTTTAGCTTCTTTTTTAAGAAGAAAATTAATCCATACCTTTGTTGTACCCATTTGAGTGTCGGTATCAACATTGATTTGGTAAGGTTCATCTTTGGCTATCGTGTAAAAAAACCATTCATCGTTTGGATTTTTTTGTGAAAGTGTGTATT
Source organism: uncultured Sulfurospirillum sp. (assembly GCA_964441765.1). Taxonomy (GTDB): domain Bacteria; phylum Campylobacterota; class Campylobacteria; order Campylobacterales; family Sulfurospirillaceae; genus Sulfurospirillum. The sequence continues at coordinate 18,256 of CAYTVI010000021.1, read as the reverse complement.
GACGCTCTTTGCCTTTATACTGGTTGAGATGGTCATTAAAATAGTAATTTCCCGACCCAACAAATGCAGCAAAATAGCTTTTATCTTGAAACTTTAAACGATACTGTTCTAGGGTTTCAAGTCCTTTTTCTCTTACATGTAAAACCTCATCGTGCTCTGCCATCGCCAAAAGTGTGGGCTCTTGTGCCATCTCTTTGACCAAAGCCACTTCGCGCACGATGGGTAGAAGTGTTCGATTTTTATCAAATAAAATCTGCTTTTTTACAAAACGTATCGCCCACTCTTCATTGATCTGTTCTGCCAAAATACCTGAGTAAACCCAGATAGAAGAGGCACAAAGAAAAAATAAACCCATCATAAAAATAAAGAGTTTGGCTTTAAGGTTCATCAGAACTCCATCTGTTATAAGAGTATCTTATACTTAACTGTAAAGTAATATTACTGAATAAAAATTATTAAGAATGTTGTGTTCTCTCTTTATGTGTCATTATTAAGAAAAATATAAGAATATTGTTATTTTAATGTTACATCGATACGTTATAATGTTTTTACTAAGAAAATGGTGGAGATTAAGGATGTCTGTTCGTAAAAAATCAACGGCACTTAAAAGTAATGAGTTTTACATGGTGGGTATTGGCTCTTCAGCCGGAGGTATCGAGGCACTCAGCTTATTGGTTAAACATCTTCCCGATGATTTGAATTGCTGTTATGTTATTGCTCAACATCTCTCGCCCAATTATAAAAGTATCTTGCATGAAATTTTAAATCGAGAAAGCAAACTCCTTGTTAAAAAACTTGTTGATGGTGAAAAACCTAAAAAAAATACTGTTTATGTGATTCCCCCCAATAAAAACTTAGTCATTAAAAATAAAACTTTTATCCTCCAAGAACCGCCTAAAGAAATTTTCACTAAACCGTCTATTAATATTTTATTTGATTCGATTTCACAAGAATACGGAGAAAACAGTATAGGTATTATTTTATCAGGAACGGGCAATGATGGCACGCAAGGATTAATCTCCATCAAAGCCAGTGGGGGTATCACCTTTGCTCAAATTCCTAAAACAGCTAAATACGATGGCATGCCCCTTTCTGCGATTGAATCAGGTTCTGTAGATTATGAAATAGCCCCTGAACAATTTGGCGATATCATTAAGCGCTATTTGATGTTTGATGAAAACATCACCTCTCTTTTAGAGATGAACTCATCTTCTGATGAACTTGAAATTCTTTTAAAAAAAGTGAAAAAAAAGACAGAAATTGATTTTAGCAATTATAAACATGCAACCTTGCTACGCCGACTTCAAAGACGAATGGCAACAGTTGAGTGCACCACTCTTTCAGACTACCTTCACTACGTTAGCTTACATGAAGAAGAGTTAGCCTTATTTGCTAAAGATACTCTCATCTCCGTGACCTCATTTTTTCGCGATGCAGAGGCTTTTGATATTTTTCGTACTTACATCAAAGATATTGTCCAAACTAAAAAAAGTGGCGATGAAATTCGTATTTGGATTGCGGGTTGTGCCACAGGAGAAGAGGCTTATTCCATTGGCATTTTATTTTTAGAGTACCTTGAAGAGTTCGGGAAAATATGCAAACTTCAAATTTTTGCAACAGACATTGATATTCATGCATTAGGCGTTGCAAGAACAGGAGTTTATTCCGAAAGTGCTATCAGTGAAATGAAAAATGAATACGTTGAAAAATACTTTAAACATAAAGACAGTACCTATGAAGTAACCAAACTCCTTCGTGACAGTGTTATTTTTGCGAAACAAGATTTGACTTATGATCCTCCTTTCTTAAAACTAGACCTCATCACCTGCCGCAATGTGTTAATCTACTTTAACAGTGAACTTCAAAGTAAAGTTCTCAATATGTTTCATTACGCGCTACACGCTGAGGGATATCTTTTTTTAGGACGAAGTGAAAGCATCGGTGTCAATTCTGAGATTTTCTTACCCATAGATTCTAAAACCAGAGTTTTTAAAAAAGATTCTAAAGTGGTTTTAAATACAAAAAAGAAGATTTCACGCGGGTATTTACGCAATACGGCCGAGCCTTTATCCGGTCAGAGAAAATGGGAAAAACTTCTTCAAGATGAATTGGCACATTATTATGATAATGCTGCTGTTTTAGTGGATGCTGATTTGAATATCATTCACACTTTTGGGCAAATTTCAAAATTTATCAATTTTCCTAAAGGCTCTCCAAAGTACAACCTTCAAGAATTGATTGTTGAAGTTTTTAAGCCAGAGCTTATCCCTTTATTTAATGTTGTCAAAAAAACACAAGAAATGCGTAAAGGTAAAGACAAACGCTTTGATAATAAGCTCTTCCGATTGGTCATTAAACCCTCTTTTGAAAAAGATATTGATACCTACCTTGTCTTATTTGAAAATTTTAATGATACCTCTGCACAAATAGAATCCGATGACAAAAGCACTCCTTTGATGCACCTTTATGACTATTCTGCGGAAGATCAACTGGTGACACAAGAACACCTTCAATCATTGATTGAAGAACTTAGCACCTCCAATGAAGAGATGCAAGCGCTGAATGAAGAAATTCAAGCGAGCAATGAAGAGATGCAAGCGACCAATGAAGAACTTGAGGCAAGCAATGAAGAGCTTCAAGCCACAAACGAAGAGTTGGCAAGTGTCAATGAAGAGCTTTTAGTCAAAACCAATGAGCTAGCCACCACTAATTATGATTTTGAAAGCGTTTACAATACCTTGGAGTTTCCATTGATTGTATTGGATTTAGACCTACACCTCAAACGCTTTAACACCACGGCTGGCAGAATGTACGAACTGCAATACTCTTCCATCGGTCAACATATTGAGAACTCTTATTTACCCTATTACATTAAAGACTTAGAAGAACGCATTTTAGAGGCAATCAACAAAAGACGCAAAGACGCACTTTTTATTACTCATGAAAAAAGCACTTATAAAGTGTTTATCAACCCAAGCTTGAATAAAGCAGGCAAAGTGCTGAGTGTGGTTCTTGCGATTGTTGACAATACCGATATCATTCAAGCCAAAAAAAGTCTTGAAGAAAAACAAGAGATGATGCTCTCTATCATGAATCATTCTCAAAATATGATTGCGTTAAAAGATATTGCAGGAAGGTATGAGTTTGTCAATGCTCGTTTTGAAGAGTTTTTTGGTCTAAAAGCTGAAGATGTCATCAAAAAAAGTGATACGCAACTGTTTGATAAATCCATCGCTTCTTTATTTCGCATCGATGATATGAGTGTCTTGAAAGATCTATCTGCCAAAGAATCACGCCAAACCATCATGTATCATGGAAAATCTTTTTTCTTACACACCAATCGCTTTCCCATTTTTGATGATGAGGGTATCATCAAATCTATCTGCGTTGAAATTCATGATATTTCTCATAAATACGAAGCAGAACAAAAGCTCAAACTGGCAGCAAAAGTTTTTGATCGCGCAGGAGAAGGGATTTTAATTACGGATGAGCGCAATAAAATCCTCACCGTCAATGACTCTTTTACACGCATTACAGGTTATACACCCGAAGAAGTGGTCGGTAAAACCCCATCGATTTTAAATTCTGGAAAACACGATAAAGAGTTTTTTCAAACACTTTGGAGCGCTGTCTTAGAGCGTGGTTGGTGGCAAGGCGAAATTTTTAATCGCAATAAAAACGGTGAAGTCTATCCTGAATGGCTCACCATCAACACCGTCAAAGACAACAACGGAAAAATTACAAACTTCGTTGCTATCTTTAGTGATATCTCCAATATTAAAAACTCGCAACGTAAAATTGAGCATATGGCAACCCATGACGAGCTCACATCACTTCCTAATCGCTTTTGCTTTGTGGATGAACTAAAGCACCAGCTTGTACATGCACATAAACAAGGCGAAAAACGTGCGGTTTTGTTTATTGATTTAGATGAATTCAAAAATATCAATGACACATTAGGGCACAATGTTGGAGATGCCCTTTTAATTGAAGTTTCTAAACGACTCAAAGAATGCACTAAACCTTCTGATTTTATCGCAAGGCTTGGGGGTGATGAGTTTACGGCAATTTTAAACACTGGCCATCTTGATGAAATTATCATCTATGCACAAAAAATCTTAGACTACTTAACCGCCTCTTATCTTATCGATGATAAAAAGCTTTACATCTCATGTTCTATTGGCATTAGTATCTTTCCTGATCATGGCATGGACAGTAGTTCACTGCTTAGAAGTGCTGATACAGCAATGTACCGCGCTAAAGAGAGTGGTAAAAAGCGCTTTGTCTTTTTTGAAGAAGAGATGAAAGCACTCTCTATGCAACGCATGAGTATCGAATCAGGGCTTCGCTTGGCACTTGAGAGAGATTTATTTGATGTGGTCTTTCAACCAAAAGTTGAAACAATAACCCATGAAGTCATTGGCGCAGAAGTTCTACTCCGCTGGAACGATCCTATTTTAGGCGATGTTTCACCATCAGTCTTTATCCCTATTGCAGAAAAAAGTGGCTTGATGAGCGATATTGGCAAAAAAATGTTTTCTAAAGCGATGCAATTCCTCAAAGAATTACTAGATGAAGGCATTGCACTGCCAAATATCGCCTTTAATATCTCTGCCATTCAATTTCGCGATAAACAGTTTGAAACCTGCTTTTTAGATAAACTCTCTCTTCATGGTATTCCAAAAGAAACAATAACCATAGAAATCACAGAAACTGTCTTGATGGAAAATACTGCTTCTGTGCATGAGATATTGGAAAATTTTAACGCACAAGGTATGCGCATTAGCATTGATGATTTTGGAACAGGCTATTCTTCATTATCGTATTTGAAAAAATTTCCACTGCACGAATTAAAAATTGACCGCTCTTTCATTGATGATTTGGAGGGGAACAGTGATGATTATCATATTACACATGCCATTATTGATGTTGCTCACGCACTAGGGCTTGATGTCATAGCCGAAGGGGTTGAAAATCACGAACAATGCGAATTACTCAAAGAGCTAGGATGCACCAAAGCACAAGGGTATCTTTTCTACCATCCGCTCTCGTTTAAAGAGTTCAAAAAACTACTCAAGAAGGCTTCGCATGACAACTAAAGAAGAGCTCGAAGAACTTTTAAAAGAGTGCGACAAAGAAAAACTCCATCTCTGCGGTCATGTTCAACCTTTTGGCGCTTTAATAGGTATACGCAAAGATGATTATCTGATTACCTATGTAAGTGAAAACAGTGAATTATTTTTACATGTAAAACCAGAATCTCTTTTAAATCACCCCTTACATGAAGCGCTAATGCCTTTAACGTTTTTAGTCGATGCTTTTGCAAAGGCACCCCCTAAAGAGAAATTTTCATACCATCATCTAAATTTTGAACACCAAACCCTCGATATCAAAATTTTTGATGCGCTTTCACATTTTATCATTGAGTGTGAATCCCCTCATTTTGATGAACATAAAAGTAATGACACCTTACAATGTGGTATTGACCTGTTAAAACCTCCTTTCCACCCTAAAGAGCTTCCTTTGTACTATTCTATCCTTCTAAAAGGTATTTTTGAGACCATTAAATATGACCGTATTATGCTCTATCGCTTTCATGACGATTGGAGTGGTGAAGTGATTGCTGAAGTTAAAAAAGAGGGCTTTGGAAGTTATCTAGGACTTCGCTTTCCAGCTTCTGATATCCCCTCTATTGCTAGGCAAATGTATCTTAAAAATCCCTTCCGGCACATCGCCGATACTAAAGCAGCGAATATTCCAATTCTTTCCATCGATGAGACAACACCTGATTTGACTTATTCAGACATCAGAAGCGTTTCACCCGTGCATATTGAATACATGAATAATATGGGCATGCAAGGCTCTTTTTCAACACCTATTATTGTCTTTGGAGAGTTATGGGGACTCATTGCATGTCACAATGCACAAGCCAAATACCTCTGTGTTGAGATGCGCCAAGCGTGCCGAACGCTTGCACACTCTTTTGCAATTGGTATCTCTTCTTTCTTCACCAATGAAAAGCTCCAAAAATTAGATTCAACAGAGCGCTACTTAAATATTATGATGGAAAAAGTCATTCAAGCTTCTGATATTTTAGATGGCTTTGAATCTGTTGAAGACTCCTTAATGCAACTCATTGCGTGTGATGGATTGGTGATTATTGTTGATGACAATCTTCTAAATATCGGAGATGTTTTACCTCAAGAGAGTTTAGAAATCTTAGATACATGGTTTTGTAAAAGTCGCTCTGAAAGTAGCTTTGAGACCGATTCCTTTTTACATTCGGCACTGCGTACCTTGATTCATACCACAGGAATAACAGCGGGTGTACTGGCACAAAAAACCACCACAAAAGCTGGAAGAAAAATTCGCTGCTATTGGTTTAGAAATGAACTTAAACAAGAAATTGCATGGGCAGGGAATCCTGATAAACCCATTATTGAGAATGCAGGTGCACGTAAGCTCTCTCCAAGACGTTCGTTTGAACAGTGGATAGAAATTAAAAGCGGTTATGCGAAAGCATGGAGCAGACTTGATGGCATCAGCGCTATGAAGTTTAGTAAAATATTATACAGGTGGTTATAGGTGCTAAGTGATACTTTAAAATCCCAAACACAAACATTACATGATAAACTTGAACAAAACCCTTTTATGAATAAAATAGAAAAAGGGACTTTTAGCAAAACAGATTACATTATTTTGTTAGAACTTTTCTATAAATTGCATCATTGCTTAGAAGCTCAAATGATGGAGTATGAAGAGCTTGATATGCCACGAAGGGAAAGAAAATCTTCTTTGGAAAATGATCTTTTAGCCCTTAAACATACTGTTAAATCAGCACATTGTACTTTTGGAGGGGATTTAGAAATTAAAATCGATACCTTATCAAAAGCGTATGGAGCTTTGTATGTACTGGAAGGTTCTCGTATGGGAGGTTTATTTTTATCAAAACTCATTCGTTCTCAACTAGGAGACGATATTCCCCTATCCTATTTTGAAGGTTTCAAGGAAAAAACACCTCATTACGTGAGTACATTTAAAGCACTTTTAAATGAAAAATCTTCTATACTCGACGCCAAAGAGTGCGTGCAATCAGCAAAAGATATTTTTATTTTTGTAGATTATCTTTTTGGAGATGCAAAACACCTCATGTCATCTTAAGGAACTATGTGATGAAAAGCGAGTTTTGTACCTATCTTGATCACTCTCCTGTTCTTTTTTTCAAATGGGCAAATACGCAAAACTGGCCTGTTTTACATGTCAGTGAAAATATCAAAGAATTTTTAGGTTATGCTGCTCAAACGTTTATTAAAGGGGAGCTTACTTACCATGACATCATACACCCTGAAGATATTGAACGTATCACACGCGAGATGCACCATCACATAGAAGCACTCTCACCGACATTTACACACTCTGCTTATCGTCTTATCAAATCGGATGGTAAAATTATTTGGGTTGAAGATAAAACATTTGTCAATCGCAATCTTTATGGAGAGATTGACTATTTTTATGGCTATATTACGGATATTAGTAAACTCAAACTTGCTGAAGAAGAGCGACAAAAGTATTTAAATTCCATTGAAAATAGTAACAAAGAGCTGATTCGTACCATCAACAATCTTCAAGCCTACAAACATGTTTTAGATGAAACCAATATTGTCTCTATGAGTGATTTGGAGGGAAATATCACCTATTGCAATGAAGCCTTTTTACATACTTCTGGCTATACCAAAGAAGAAGTTATGGGAAAACCCCATAGTATTTTACGACATCCTGATACACCCAAACGAGTTTTTCAAAGTATGTGGGAGAGCATCCAAAATAAAGAGATATGGAAAGGGTTTTTAAAAAACAGACGTAAAGATGGCTCTGCATTTTATGTTAATGTGACCATTGCACCTTTATTAGATGAAAATAGAAATATCGAAAAGTATATCAGCGTTCGTCATAATATTACAGACCTCATTCAAAAAAGTGAAGAGCTAAAGCTTCAAGCCATTACCGACCCCTTAACTCAACTGGGCAATCGTTTTAAACTATTGCTAGATAAAGATAAGCTCAATGCCCCTTGTCTTGCCATTTTTGACATTGCTAATTTTAATGAAATTAACGATTTTTATGGCTATTTCATTGGTGATAAACTCATTCAAGAGCTTGGCAAAAACCTCTCGCATTTAGGCGACGCCAGCTATGGCTTTTACCGTATGTATGCTGATCAATTTGCTGTCTTAGGCGATCAAAGTATTCATGAAAACTTTGAAGCTACCATGCGAAAATGGCATACCCATTTACGTCAAACACCTTTACATGTAGGCGACGAAGAAGTCCATGTAAATCTGATGTGTGTGCTTTCATTTGAATCACCCGAACTCTTACTGACCACAGCGGACCTCACCAAAAATCATGCCAAAATATCTCACTTGGATTTTTGTGTTTATCATAAAAATATCGAATTGGCTAAAGAGTATGAACGAAACTTGTATTGGCAAAAAAGACTCAAAATAGCCCTTGAAACAGACGCTATTGTTCCTTTTTTCCAACCTATTATGAACACCAAAACGCATAAAATCGAAAAATATGAAGCGCTTGTGCGAATGATAAGCGAAGATGAAATCATCTCCCCTTTTCAATTCTTGGATATTGCGAAAAAAACCAATCAATACACACATATCACGCAAACCATGATTGAAAAGAGTTTTGCCCTCTTTACTAAGAGTTCATTAAAATGCTCCATCAACCTCACCGTTGAAGATATAAAAAATCGTTACACAATGGATTTTTTATGGAATGCGCTAGAGCGCTATAAGATGCAAGGTAAAGTTGTTTTGGAGATTGTCGAGTCTGAGGGCATTGAAAATTTTAAAGGGATGGAGCCTTTTTTAGAATACATGAAACACTATGGCTGTCATCTCTCGATTGATGATTTTGGAACAGGGTATTCTAATTTTAATTACCTTATCAAGCTTCAAGCACACACCATTAAAATTGATGGTTCGATGATTAAAGAGATTACAAATCCTGCCTCTGGAGCACGGGATGTTGTTGAAGCCATCGTCATGTTTGCAAAGGCACGAGGCATGAAAACCATTGCAGAATTTGTCGCTTCTGAGGAGATTTTCAAAGCCGTTTGTGACTTAGGGATAGATTACGCACAAGGTTATTTTATCTCCCCACCCGTTCCACAAGATCAACTTCGCTTATCGTGATGAAAGCACCAAAAGATGTATGGACATTCTTGGTGCTTTTACTTCTTGTAAAATGCACTTGGCAAAACTTCTATTAAAAAAGGTCTAGTTCCTCTTCAACTAAGGCTTTCCCAAAAAATTCTGTTTCTATTTGAAGGCAAGAACTTAACAAAGATGCATCCAAATAGTGGATATCTTTTGCTTCTTGTGTCATAAAAATCATCTTGCGCCACTGGCTTAAATCTTCTAAAACACCTTCCAATAAAAGGTGCATTTTTCGTTTATTAAAGGCTAACTCACGAAGACTAAAGAGTAATTCATAAAGCTTAGAAAGGCTAAATGCAACATCTTGAAAGTCAATTAATGTTCCTATCGTTTTCGCATACCGAGCAATACCTTTGGCAACGTCATGCAAAGCAGCCAAAGAGTTTTCTTCCTCAAAGACAATCAGTGCTTCACGCATTTCGCTCTCCAGCTCATCCATCTCCGCCATCTCTTCAAAGATATCTGAATTCATCTCTTGAGCGTATGCTTTCGCCGATGTTTTTTGCGCATAATGCATCGCTCCTAAACGAATTTCTTCATAACTCTTAGGCTCATTTTTGACTTCTAAGGCGTTTTTTACATGTAAAACTTCTTTGACAGAGGTCGGCAAAGAAGTAGGCGCTCTAAAACGAGCAATTTCTCTAAAATACATTGAAAGGTTTTGGCTTTTGAGTTTTTCATACTCTAAACGCGTAATATCGCTAAAGGCATAAATAAAAAGTGTACCAAACTCTTGTGCCTCAATGGTTTTTTTGATCACCGTATAAATTTTTGAACCTTTACGTGTTTTAACTTTTACCCGATACGGCTTAGCCCCCATTGCTTCATCAACACTCTCTAAATCAGTAATATACCCCTCTTGCGCTACAAAAGCGGTATGAATTTTCTCATGCTTATTTTCATGGTGAGCACTGTGGATATCAAAAAGTGCTGTTGCCGCTTGATTGAGCCCGTAGAGACGACCATCTTGCGTATAGACCAACGTAGGATGAGGATAAACCTCCATCATATGCTGTATCATTTTTGTTGAAGCCTGATTGATACGCTCTTGTAGCTTGATTTTTTCATACAATAAAGCCTCATCACGCTCTTTCAGTTGCGTAAAGAGATAGTGAAGGCTCTCTAAAAACTCTTCATGGCGTATCGGTTTTACCGTGTAGCGATTAATACCCAGATAAATTGAATCAAGCAGGTAACTTTGGTCACTAAAAGCACTGTTTATCATAATAGGTATCTGCTTATCATGAGCGCGTATCTCTTTAACCATATCAATACCATTCATAAGTGGCATCGAAATATCGCTAATAATCAAATCAGGTTTGCACGCATGGTAAAGCTCCAAGCCTTCAATACCATTTTTTGCTTTATACAACGTTCCACACAGTAAAGACAAGATATTGCCCATGACCAAGGAGATGGATTCATCATCTTCTACGTATAAAACCTTATAAGGCTTTGCAATCGTTTGCAATGAAGCATAGAGGCTTCCACTCATCTCTCTCTCCTTTTTGGAAATGATAAAATAAAACGTGCGCCCAAACGGAGGGTTTCATTCTTAATATTTTCCACACGGATATCTCCACCAAAGCTTTGCTTCATAATCATTGAGCACATATACAATCCTATGCCTGTTCCGCCCATTTCTGATTTAGTCGTAAAATAGGGCTCAAAAATGCGCTGATGTAAACTCTCGTTAATGCCACCAGCGTTATCTTCGATATACACAACAATACTTTCTCCATCCTCTTTTGTCCCAATACTAAGCTGTCTATTCTCAACCTTTGCCATCACAAAAGCATCTTTCGCATTGGTCATAAGGTTGAGGATGACTTGCTGAAGTTCACCAGGGGAGCCATAAAGCATCATCGATTCATCCACTCGTAAAGAGAGAGTGATTTTATGGCTTTTGATTTGCGGAGCGACAATCTTATAGGCATTAAGGATCACTTCGTATAATAAAAATTCCCGCTTGTGCTTATCGGGCTTATAAAAATCCATAAAATCATTAATCGTCTGGCTCATTTGATCGGTTAATGATTCAATATTCAGTAACCCTTTATTTAAAGACTCATCATTTAAATCACCCATATCGTTGCGTAGTTTTATATCTAACGTGGTGCAGTTGATAACATTTAAAGGTTGTCGCCATTGGTGCGCAATATGTCCTAACATCTCACCCATAGCAGCTAATTTGCTTTGTTGGATTAAGAGTGCTTCTTGTTCTTGTTGCACTTTACGAGATTCGACCAGTTCTGTGACATCTGATATCGTTGTGATTTTATAAGGACCCCCTACAATATTTTCTAAAATACCTGCAGAAGCATAAATATGCAACTTTTTACCATCTTTTCGTATGACATCCCATTCATTACCAAGCTCTTCTTTGCCATGCAGTAAAAAATCATCGTGTAATTGTCGCATAAAGGCTTTGTGTTCATGGGGAACAACGAGCGTAAAATGTTTGCCTATTAATTCATCTTCTTGGTAGCCATAAATCGAACAATAAGCCGGATTGACAGCGACAAAACGCCCTTCTTTATCGGTCAAACAAATCCCTAAATTGGCTGTGGCAAAAATCTTTCCATAAAACGTTTCATTTTCAACCCTACGTGCGACTTCATAAGAAACTTGTGCTTCAAGATTTTGGGTATAGCGCTTTTCATCGGTAATATCCATGCTAATATTTGCCGTTGCAAAGACAATGCCATCTTTGTAAATAGGAAATTTGCGTGTTTTAAAAATACGTCTTTCCCCATTGGGGTATATCACGGGTTCTTCACGTACTAAAGAGTGTCCATTAGGCAAGGTTTGAGCTTTACGCTCATCTGCCATATACCCTTTTATCGGTTCAGTATCTTCACTCACTCTAAAAATTTCAGCATCGGTTTTACCAATCATCTCCTCAACACTCTCACGCCCTGCTGCTTTTACAAAAGCTTGATTGGTTGCAATCACACGAAGATGTAAATCCTTGATAACAATAATATCGTCGGTATTTTTGACAATGGTATAAAAGGCTTCGCGCTCTTTTTCAATACGTTTTTTTTCACTGATATCTCGAAATAAAACCACATACCCAACGCGTTTTTCTTCGTACATCATAGGGTTCGCACTGAGTGCTACATCGATTCTTTGACCCGTTTTTGTGACAAATACCTCTTCGGCTTCATAAGGTTGTCCTGCTAAAAAAGCTTTATAGATAGAGCAATCTAAAAGCCCTGTTGCTTCTTTATGCTCATGGAAGATAAAATGACCAATTTTTCCTAATAAATCAGCCTCGTCGTAGCCTAAAATTCGTTTTGCTGCATTATTGACATGGGTGATTTTTGCGTTTTCATCAAACGCATACAACCCATCGCTCATCGCGTCATAAACATTTTTTAAAAAACTATACTCCATGTTCAGACTCCTTTGTCTTTAAAGGGAAGCGTATTTCAAAAAGGGCGCCACCTTTTTCATTGCGAGCTTTGATTTCACCACCATTTTGGGAAACAATGCCATGTGCAATGTTCAATCCTATCCCAATACCAGAACTCTCTTTAGTGCTTTCAAAAGGTTCAAAAATACGAGGCAAAATCTTTTGATCGATACCACCAGCATTGTCTAAAAATGAAATTAAGACATCATCTTCTTCTACTTTTACATTGACATGTAATGCCCGAGAGTGAAAATCTTCAATTTTAATCAACTCGTCTAAAGCATTATTTAACACAATAATCCACACCTGCTCTATACGCTGTTTTTGCGCTAAGATGGGAATGAAGAGTTCATCTTTTGCCATACCCATATGAAAAGGTTTTTGGTTAATCATCACCTGCACAATCTGTTTTGCACGGTTATGAGAAAGAATGAGTGCTGAAACAATAGTCTCATAGACATTGACCATTTCTTGCTTTTCAGTGCTTTTTTGAGAGGCTTCACGCATCGTATTGATAATACTTTCAATACGCTCTAACCCCTCTTGTATCACCTTACCATCATGTAACATTCCCTCTTTGAGTGTTTCTGGAACAAAACTGAGTATGTCTTCGAGGAGCATCTCAAAATTTCCTTTCACATAAGTGAGTGGGGTATTGATTTCATGGGTAATCCCTGCCGCCATTTGACCAATCGAGCTAAATTTGGCATTACGTATCATCTCTTCTTGATGCAGTGTTTGAATGGAAAGATTTCTTTGTACTTCTTCTTCAATACGACGCTGTAAATACTGCTCTTGTTTCTCTTGTTCAGTAACATCTATCAGTACACCTACAAAACCATCAAACTCACCCTCTCTTAAAATACGTTTTTTATGAATTTCAAGGGTTAGCTCTTTTTTACTAACGTGTGATTGAAGATTAACTTTGTAGGTTTGATAAGGAGTATGGGGCATCTCTTTATCTTTTTCATGGTACATTGAAGCTAGCTCATACGGAAAGAGATCAAAAACCATCTTGCCTAAAATCATCATTTTATCAATCTCAAAAAAAGAGCACATCGCTTTATTGCATCCAATATAGCGAAATTGCTTATCTTTGATAAAAATAGGCAGTGGAATGACATCTAAAATTTCTTGAAGTTCTTCAAATTGTTTTTGCAGTTTGATATTGAGATTTCGGATTGTGTTGCGAGAGCGTACGCGTAAAGAGATATCTCGTATACTCCAGATACTAAAGAGTGAGCCATTGTCTTCATAGTTTCGCCCAAACAATTCTGCCCAAAAGATGACTTTACTCTTCTTTTGGAGTCGAAACTCAAGATTACTGATGTTTTCAAGCGCATTATACTGTACATAATTCGCACACCACGTGTCATAAAGTTGAGGCGTTGTAAATAATCGGCTAAAATGTTCGCCTACAATCTCTTTTTTAACATACCCAAAGAGATTTTCAAACGTTTCATTAACATCGACAATATTTTGGTGCGCATCTAAAATAACATAGCTCAAATCAGAGTTATTAAAATAGACCCGTGAACGCTCTTTTATACGTCTATTTTCTTGGCGTAACTCCTCTAAAGAGGTTTTTAAAAAAGCGATTTCATCTTCTAAAGATGGCACATCAGCTACTTTACAATTTCATAAATTTTTTCTTCGAGGGATTTCATCGAAAAGAAAGGCTTCATCACATAATGAATCGCACCTTCTCGATGAGAATTAAGTACCTTATCAAGCGTAGAGTAGGCTGTCATCATGATGATTTTCATCGTAGGATATTTTGCTCTTAGCTCTTTTAAAACATCTAAACCATTCATTTGTGGCATCATAATATCCAAAAGCACCACATCGTAACTGTCGTTAATCGATGAAAGCCCATTAATAGGGTTAATAAACGTTGTGACATCAAAATTGCCACCACGTTTTAAAAACTTTTCAATCATATCTAAGATATCTTGCTCATCATCAATAATCGCAACACGAATTTTTTTTGAACTCATTTTATCTCTCCTTTACGATCAAACAAATGCTCTTTGGCACGCAACATCGTTTTATTAGCTTTTTCTTCCACCATTTCATCTAATGACTTAAAAACATCTTCACTGGCTTTTTCAATCTCTCTTACCATACTCTCAATCTCTTCTTTAGAGCAAATCGCTTTACCTGAGCCACACTCCTTAGCAAGCTGATTGGCTTTTTGATGCACCATCGCATGAGGTGCTTCAAGCTTTTTGTAGGCTGATGTGGTTGCAAATTCTATCTTACCAATGCCTTGTTCATACCATTGACCTAAACGGCATTCATGATGAGAAAGAGATTTAAAGCTATTTTCTTCTCCAAATAAGAGTGCGTACATATTGTTTTTATAAATCACATGGTCAATCTTAGCAAGGCTTGCAAAGATTTTGTCACTTAAATATTCCACTTCAAACACCGAACGTGAAGCATTTTTTTCAAATGAGGTAATTTTTGATTCGAGTTCATCAATCGATGTTTTCGTGGTGTGGGCTATTTTGCTTACTTTTTCAGTACTTTGCTCACTTTGAGAGGATTCTTGTTGCATGGTTTGTACTACCATCGCTATCTCTTTGGTTGCTTTTTGGGTGCGCTCTGCTAAGTTACGAACTTCATCAGCAACCACCGCAAAGCCTCTACCATGTTCGCCCGCACGCGCAGCTTCAATCGCGGCATTGAGCGCTAAAAGATTGGTCTGGTCTGCGATATCTTCAATGAGCTGTACCACTTGCGAAATTTCTTTGGAACGAGTGAGTAAAGAGCGTGCATTGTCCAGTACATCTTCCATTAAAAGACTGAGTTTTTCCATATTATCCGAAGAGCTATTGGCTAAAATGAGCCCTTCACGTGATTCATTGGAGATATGTGTTGACTCTTCTTTCATCACTTTTAAGTCATGAAGCATTTGTGAAAAGGTCTCTTGAGAGTTCTTTAAAGCTGAGGCAATCGATTTTTGATGGTAAGAGAGAATATGGCTATCTTTTGCGTTACGCACATCCACTTTAATGATACTGTACGCAGTGAGCTTTTCATTTAAACGCTTACTACGAAGTGTTCCACTGCATCCCTCTAAGGTAATAAATTCAAGATTTGGCTTAAGGAGTTTTCCTAATATTTCAGGGGATTTGATGGTCTCTTTGGCTTTGTCATTTTGCATGACAATCATTTCTTTTTCATCCACGACCACTATCATCTCTTCTTGAGAAAAGCGTAAAAGTGTTTTCAAAAGCTCATTTTCAGCTCTTAGCGTAGCAACTTCATCTCTTAATATCCCCAACTCTTCAGGCTCTTTTTTTTGAAAAAACATGATGGAATAACCTTTCTCAATTAAAGTTAATAGGATTATATAACAACCCTATAACATTGAGATTACTCTAAGATTAAGAGAGGCTTAGCTTAATCAACAACAAGCCGATATCCTATATCAGGGTGGCTAAAAATAAGGCACCCTCCTAATTTTTTACGTAACCGACTTAGGAGTGTGCGTAAGGAATCTTTATTGAACTCTTTATCCCTATACAACCTCTCTTCAATCGTTTCATAAGAGACAATTTGCCCTTGTTCTTCCATTAAAAGCTCTAGCAGAGCAATCTCCATATGCGTTAAATGCACTTCATGATTTTTAATGAAAAGAACTTTACGTTTATAGGAGTAAGAGATATCTTCTTTGTGAGATAAAATATTTTTTGTACTTGCAAAATGCGCATGGCACTGTTCTACAAATTGATTGAGTTTAAAGGTACTAATGGGTTTTCGGATAAAATCTTCCAAATGCAATCGAACGGCTTCTAACAAATACTCTTGCGTTGGAAAGCCACTTAAAACATAAATGCGCGTTTTAGTGTCGTTGATTCGGACATTTTTAATAAATTCGATGCCACTTCCATCTGGCATTTCAATATCACTCATGATAATATCAGGTTTATGTTTTTGGTACAGCGTCCAAGCCTCTTCTTCCGTATGTGCACTCCAAACCGTACGGAAACGTCGTTTTAAATACTCACTGAGTGTATTACATGTAAACACATCATCCTCTACGATTAATAATCCTGCATCAACAGATTCCACACATCCTCCTAATAAAGACTCAACAAAAATACTCCAAATAAAATTCGATACATTCCAAACACTCTAAAGGTAAATCTCTCTAAAAATTTCAAGAAAAGTTTTATCGTCAAATACGCCACTAAAAATGATACCACAAAACCCACGCCCAACACAACTAAATTTTCACTTGTAAATTCGTGGTAATGCTTTACGATGTCATACCCTGTGGTCGCACACATTACTGGAAATGCCAATAAAAACGAAAACTCCGCACTGGCTTTTCGTGTAAGTCCCACAAACATCGCTCCGATGATAGTCGCCCCTGCTCTGCTTGTACCTGGAATCAAAGCAAAAACCTGCGCAATACCAATCCAAAGTGCTTGCCTATAGCTTACCTTTTCGACATCATCGATAAAATGCTCTTGAGGCTTATAGTACTTTTCAGCGATTAAAAAGATAACACCCCCAACGATAAACATCACCGCCACAATATCCACGCTAAAAAGCGCTTTAATCTGTTTTGCAAACAAAAACCCCACCAGACCAATAGGGAAAAATGCCACTGCCATTTTCGTCCAAAGGTCTATCTTTTTGGGTGAAAATTTCTCTTTGTAGACCAATACAACTGCCAAAATTGCGGCAAATTGGATGATAATCTCATACGCCTTGGTCACATTATCTTGCTTTAACCCAAGCCAATCTCCCACAACAATCATATGCCCCGTAGAAGAGATAGGCAAAAACTCTGTAAATCCTTCGACTATTCCCATAATAATAGACTGAAAAATATCCACATATTATCCTCATTTTTATTTTGAAGAAGTATAATATAAGCTCTCTTATCTTTACATGTAAAGGCACACCATGACCCTTGATTTTTCTACTTTAGATGAAAATAGCATCTACAAACTCATCTCAAATACCGTCACACCTCGCCCTATCGCATGGATAAGTACCGAACACGAAGGCATCACCAATCTAGCACCTTTTAGCTACTTTATCCCCCTCTCATCAAAACCTCCGATGCTCATCGTCTCCATCGGAACAAAAGAGGATGATAGCCCAAAAGACACCCTTGCTAATTTTTTAAAAGGCTCCAAAGTGACCATCAACTTTGTCTCCAAAGAGCTGAAAAATGCGATGAGTCAAAGTGCCACATCACTCTCGTATGAGCAAAGTGAGTTTGAGGCATTTGGGATTAAGGGTGTGAAAACACTCAAGGATTATCCTTTGATGGTTGAGGGAACACAAGCGGCTCTTTTTTGCACCTTCGTCAAAACAATGCCCATAGAGGGAAGTGAAACAACACCGTGTTTACTGCATATCGACCATGCGTTTTACCAAGATGCGCTTATCGATGCTTCTTTACATGTAAAGCTAGAAAATGTGGGTCGTGTGGGCGGAAAGTTTTTGATAAACGGAGAAATTATCTCTTAATTAGGTCAAAAACTTTTTACCTCTTTTTAATCTTTACTAGTTTACAATACTTTAAATGCTGTTGGTCTAAGGCTTAGACATACATGAAGTAGCACTCCTTTTTCTGCTC
>CAYTVI010000020.1:0-28845 GCA_964441765.1 uncultured Sulfurospirillum sp. | reverse complement strand
AAACCCTGAAAGAATATTTTATGTCATCACTCACCGAACGTCAAATAGTCCTTACCCTTGCATCACTTTCTGCCATTACACCACTGGCAATCGATATGTACTTACCCGCACTGCCTTTGATAGCGAGTAATTTACAAACCACCATTGCTCAAGTCGAATTTAGTTTAAGCCTCTATTTCTTTGGTATGGCGATGGGTCAACTTTTTGGAGGACCTATCTCAGATGCGTATGGAAGACGCCCAATGGTCAGTTTTGGTCTTATTCTTTTTGGCATCAGCAGTTTTTTACTGGCAATAACGGATGATATTGAGACATTTTGGATGTTGCGCGCCATCCAGTCTTTTGGTGGAGGCATCGCTACAGTCAATGTTTCTGCAACCGTACGTGACCGTTTTAGCGGAAAAGAGGGTGCGCGTATCTTCTCGCTTATCAGCATGGTGATGCTCATGGCGCCACTCATTGCACCGGGCATTGGCTCGCTTATTTTGAAGTTTTTTGAATGGAAGGTTATTTTTATTGTTTTAGGTATCTATGCCTGTGTTGCTTTGGGATTTTATCTTACGCGTTTTACAGCTACGACGCATGAGAAAAAACGTATTACTCCTTTGAAAAATTATCTGAGTGTTATCACACATAAACAAGCGATGCTGTTTGTCATCTCTCTTATTTTATGCACCTCTGGTATGTACACCTTTATTACCTCCTCATCGTTTATCTATATGGAGCATTTTAAAGTAACTCCTTCGTGGTTCGCCCTCTTTTTTGGAGCCAATGTTTTGATGATGATGCTTTTTGGTAGACTCAACGCATCTCTCGTAAAACGCTACGAGCCTTTGGTTTTATTGCGTTTTGGGATGCTCATGCAGACAAGTTTTGGTGTGATACTCTTTGTGCTTCATAAAGAAGCTAGTATTGCTCTTTTTTTCCCTTTTATGGGGCTTTATGTTGGGATGTTGGGATTTATCTACTCGAACGCACTTTCTTTGACATTGGAGTTTTTCCCTACCATTAGCGCTTCAGCCAATGCCATCGTGGGTGTTTTGCAGTACAGTACGGGAGCACTTATGGGATTTATCGCTAGCTCTTTGCATGATGGTACACTCTTTCCCATCACAGCCGTCATGCTCTTGGTAAGTCTCTCAGGAACCGCCCTTTTACTTTTTGGAAGCAGAGGGTTTATCACGCACCATCACAAAGAGCTGTAAGACTTTTTTATCCACACTGGAAAGTGCTAGCTTAGAAATTTGCTCTAGTGAAAAATAGCCATCCACTTTTACATGTAAATCGTATTTCATCACTTCAAGCTCAAGTTTGAAGTGGCTGTACGTGTGTGTCACATGCCCTAAACTCTGGGTATTTTCTGGTTTTTCATCCACTTGCACAAACCCCCAAAGCCCATGAAGAAGTTTCTCTTGACGCTGAATGAGCCCTAGTTTTCCCTCACGCTCAATCACCAAAGCAAAGCGTTTTTTGGTTGGAACTTTGGCTTTTTTAAGGGGTTTTGGATAATCTTGAGGGGTACTTTTGCCTTTACATGTAAAGCTCAAAGGACAGGCATCACATTGCGGATTTTTAGGTGTGCAAATAAGCGCACCAATATCCATCATTGCTTGGTTATGCTCATAAGGATGTAATAAGTGTAAAAGTTCCCACGCTCTTTTCCAAAGTATTTTTTCATCTTTGAGAGGCAGAGCAAAATAGCGACACAAAACACGTTTCACATTGGCATCCAAAATCGGAAGCGCTTGATGGTAGGCAAAAGCACAAATGGCGTGTGCGGTACTTTTACCAATGCCCTTTAGTCCACCTAATTCTTCAGGACGCGTGGGTAAAACACCTTTACATGTAATCGCAGTATGGTGGAGATTTTTAGCCCTCGTGTAGTAGCCTAAACCCTCCCACATCTTAAGCACATCATCCAGTGGAGACTCTGCAACACTTTTTAAAGTTGGAAAACGTTTCAGAAAAGGGAAGTAAAAACGCTCCAAGACAGTTTTAACTTGCGTTTGCTGGAGCATAATTTCACTAAGGTAGATTTTATAGGCATCCTGCGTTTGTCGCCAAGGCAGGTCATGGCGACCATTTTTTTGATACCACGCATAAATTGCCTCTTTTACATTCAAGCCAAGCACCAATTAATGGGTTTTTTACCTTTAGAGACAAGGTAGTCATTACTTTTTGAAAATGGCTTTGAACCAAAAAAACCACGATAGGAAGAAAGAGGAGAGGGGTGAGGTGCACGCAAAATGAGGTGTTTTTTGCCATCAATGAGACTTACTTTTGCTCCCGCAGGACTTCCCCAAAGAATGAAAACCAGATGCTCTTTTTGAGTGCTTAACGTCTTAATCACAGCATCGGTAAAATTTTCCCAACCCTGATTGCGGTGTGAATTGGCTTCACTTGCACGTACTGTTAAAACGGTGTTGAGCAAAAAAACCCCTTGCTTTGCCCATGCGGTTAAATTGCCACTTTTTGGAATGTTACACCCTAAATCGTCTTTAAGTTCTTTAAAAATATTTTGCAAAGAAGGTGGGTGAGGCACACCATCTTGTACCGAAAACGAGAGCCCATGCGCTTGTCCCACTCCATGATAAGGGTCTTGCCCCAAAATGACTACTTCAACGCTCTCAAAAGGCGTATGCTCAAATGCCGCAAAGATATTTTGCCCACTAGGATAAATCGTATGTAATTTTTTTTCTTCGACTAAAAACGTTTTGAGTGTTTCAAAATAGGGCTTTTGAAACTCCTCTTTTAACACCACTTTCCAGCTCTCTTCAATTTTAGGATTAACCATTTGTCTCTTCTTTAAGAATTTTTGGGTAAAATACGCTTCGCCTTCTTCTAGACCTGTGCAACGCTTGCTAAGAGCATCGCTTCAGGGTGGGAACACAGCAGAGCACTTTTTTTAGGTGTGTGCCGCAGTCATCTGGAGGAGGGTTTTATACTCCAAAATAATTTTCAATCTCCAACGCCAACTCATAAAAATCAGCATTACCCATTTTCCCTTTTTCTTTTAACTTACCACGAATATGCTCTTTACCTTGAATTAACTCTTTAGACTTCACACCATGTGAAATCGAAAGCGTTGCTTCGATAAACGCTGCTAAATTATCGCAGTTTTTAAGGGCTTTTCCATCAATGGCATTAAATCTATCTTCATTATAAGCCGATACATCTTCCACTGGCACAATTTCATGCTCATTAATGCGGTTTAAAAACTCATTTTTTTGATGATCTCCGTAAAGTCCAAGTAAGTACTTAAACTCTTTAACAAGTCCTTCTGGAAGGTAGGGCAATATCTCTTCTTCAATCATCTTGATTTCAAACTCACTGATGATATCATCTAACCCACTCACCGAATACTTCACAGGGGAAATGATATCACGCGTCAGCGCTTCTGGAAAATCATGAAAGAGGGCGCAAAAGAAATTATTGACCAGTCGCCCATCACATGCTTTGATGGAGAGAGAGTAAAAATAGCCTAAAATGGCAACAATGAGCATATGTCCTAACACTGAAGTTTCAGGAATGCGCGGTGTTTGCGCCCAACGTTTTTGAAAACGAAGTCTGCCACTGAGGTCGATGATTTTGGAGATTTTTTTATTCATCGCCATTTTACGCACACTAATAAGTTCATAGTAATCTTCAATTTCCTCTTCCACCGCCTCTTTGACACGGTCAATGTTGTTTAAAAATTGGCTGGTTTGATAGACGATGGAAAACTCCCATCGTGTTGCCATATATGAAGCCGCTTTGAGGATAAATCGCTCTTTTTTATACATAGAACTATCGCTAAGATAGTTTTTAAATCGCTCATAAAACGCCCCATTTTCAATGTCACTGAGTGAATCATAGAGTTGTGAAAGCACCCACGTGTTGATCTCTTTTTCTTTTTTTTGAAGCGCTTTTCGAAATACATCGGGGCGAATGTCGGTGACCACGACACGGCGTAAAAATTCAAAAATACCCGCTTCAATCAATGAGCGCATATCAATGCTCTCTTGAGGCTCCATCTTCGCAATAAAATAGGCGATGATAAACTTGTGTGCTTGTTTATCAAGCTCCACAAGTTCCACCATACGTGGATAGTCATTCCAACGCTGAATGGAAGCAGCTCCAAAAAACTGCTCAATAAGTTTTGGGTTTAACATGATGTTTCGTTTCTAACAAGCTTTGAGTCAATTTCAATCACCGTATGAACATTACCTCTTGGGTTAAAATCTGCCACCACTTTGAGCCATTTTGGTTTGAGTTTGGTATCTAGAAGATCATAAATTTCATTAGCAGAGTTTTCATGGCTGATATTACGGTTCATAAAACTGTTGATGTAAAGCTTGATGGCTTTGAGTTCAACAACGAGTTCATCCGGAATATAGTCAATATAAATTGTTGCAAAATCAGGATACCCACTGCGCGGACACAAACAACAAAACTCTGGCAGTGTGAGTTTAATCACATAATTTTTTTTATGCTGATTAGGCCAAATTTCTAAGTCTTTTTCAACATCAAACGCTTTAATAATTTGTTCACCGTATTTCATCTAATTCTCCTATTTTTTTTGGTTTTGAAATGTAAAATCCTTGAATATAATCAGGATTAAATTCTTTTATTTTTTCAAAAAGAGCTTCTTTATCGACAAATTTCACCATGGTCTTTACTCCTAAATCATGAGCGAGTGTAAGATAGCTTTGAAAAACGTGAGCATATTTTGCTTCGCCTAATTTTTTGGTAAATTCAATGTCGAATTTTACCAAATCAATGGGTAAATGTTTCAAGTATTCAAACCCACAGTTATTGCCCCCAAAATTACCTAAAGCAATTTGAAAACCACTCTCTTTGTAGCTAAGGAGAATTTCACGAAATCGTGCCATATCTTCGTAACTATTCTTCTCTGTAATTTCAAGGATAAAAAAATGCGGGTCTATTTTTTGTTCACGAAAAAGAGTGTTTATATAAGATTTAAAATAATTATTTCTCAACGTCACTGGAGAAATATCAAGGCTAAATCTCTTTTTTTCTGAAAGATAAGGACGTACTTCATCAAGTAAAAGTGCTACACTTTTTTCCTCAAATTCTTTTTCATACCCTCCAAAATTAACCATTCTCTCAATTTGGCTTTTTGAAAGTGTACCGTGTTTGGCATTTTTGATTTTTGGCAAAACTTCAAAGATTTCAATACTTTGAGTTTGGATATTTAAAGAGGGTTGGTATTTAAAAATAATATCATTCTTTTTAATAGCTTCTTTGACAATAGTATGATATTCATTGGGTTTAATATTAAGTGGTTCTTCTTCATTTTTTTTCTTTTGCTCTAAGAGTATAAAAAGATGCTCAATACTATTTTTAACCTCTTTATCATAATCAGCATTTGCCATCACACACTCTAATTTGACCTCAATATTATAAATGCCACTGTTTTTAATTTCTTTACTGAGTTGCATAAAAATGTGTTTTAACTCTTTTTGAGGATGTTTAATAATCAAAAGAAAATTTCCACCACCACACCTTCCAATAGGAGTATTTTTAAAAGTATGATGATTTAAAAATGTATCTAAACGCTTTGTGAGCCCTCTTAAAACCTTATCGCCATTAATATAGCCATAACGTTGATTAATATCCACAATATTTTCTACATGTAAAAGAACAATCGTATAATGTTTTTTATCTTTCAAAGATTGAATCATCGCACCTATCTTATGGCGTGTAAATGCTTTGGTAATAGGATCAATGACACTGGTACTAAATCCATTATAAATAAGATAAACAATGTAATACACATAAATGGGTATAAGAATTGTTAAAAGAGCAAATGTTAAGCTATTTTGAGGAAAAAATCGATAGAAATAAAAAAAAATAGCCACTAAAAAAAGAAAAGGAAAAACGATTTTCAACGCAATGACAAATCGGTTTTCTCTCTCCTTTTTTTCAGAATAGAGCATTAAACGTCCAAGTGTTTTACATCTTTGGCATGGTCTTGAATGTATTGACGGCGAGGTTCAACTTCATCGCCCATAAAGAGGGTAAAGGTATCGCTTGCAGCTTCTGCATCATCGACTTTAACCTGCAATAATCGTCTGTTTTCAGGATTCATGGTTGTTTCCCATAATTGTTCAGGATTCATCTCACCCAAACCTTTGTAGCGTTGAATATAAGCACCTTTTTTAGCATTTTTTTCAATTTCATCAAGTACTTCAATAGGATCACGTCCTT
The DNA here is from genome assembly GCA_964441765.1 of uncultured Sulfurospirillum sp. Taxonomy (GTDB): domain Bacteria; phylum Campylobacterota; class Campylobacteria; order Campylobacterales; family Sulfurospirillaceae; genus Sulfurospirillum. The sequence continues at coordinate 22,635 of CAYTVI010000020.1, read as the reverse complement.
CAAAAACATCAAAATCACGCTCTTGAATTTTTGTGTAAATATAACGTGCTTCTTCATACAGCGGATTTGTATAGAAACTATCATCTAAAAGAAGCTCTTCAAGTCCATCATTGGTTTGAATAAACAGATGAATACTCTCTTCATTAATATAATGGTTGAGTATGTTATATCCTAATTTTTGTACATAGCTTTGAATAGCATTAAAGAGTTCATCAGATGGTAAAGCAATAAAATTAGGATTTTCAATCAAATAACGAATCACTTCAATCATTGAAAATCGTTTTTCAAGCTCTTTTAAAATACCACGATATGCTGCAATAATTTTAAAATAATCAATCAAATCAGGTGTTCCAACCCCTTCAATATCAATACTTTCCATACCCGATTCAATCAAAAAGGTATTCATTTCATTATCATCTTTCAGATAAATCTCTTTCTTACCTTTTTTATAACGGTAAAGTGGTGGTTGAGCCAAATAGACATAGCCATTGTCCACGATTGGACGTAAAAAGCGGAAAAGGAATGTTAAAAGAAGTGTTTGAATATGGCTTCCATCAACGTCTGCATCGGTCATAATAATAAGCTTGTGGTAACGCAGTTTTTCTTCATTAAACTCATCGCCAATACCGCATCCAAGAGCAGTAATCATATTTTTAATTTCATCTGATTTTAGAATTTTGTCTAAACGGCTTTTTTCAACGTTGAGAATTTTACCTTTAAGCGGTAAAATGGCTTGAAAAACTCTATCACGCCCTTGTTTTGCTGAACCACCCGCACTATCGCCCTCTACCAGATACAATTCACAAATAGAAGGATCTTTACTTTGACAATCCGCAAGTTTTCCAGGAAGTGTACCAATGCTCATCGCATCTTTACGACGTGTGAGATCACGCGCATTTTTAGCCGCTTCTCTACCTCTTGCTGCAGCAAGGGCTTTATTCATAATGGCTTTAGCTTCAATAGGGTTTTCTTCAAAGTATTTAACCAATTGTTCGTACACCAATTTTTGAACGATTGGCTTCACATAAGAGCTTCCTAGTTTACCTTTGGTTTGTCCTTCAAATTGAGGTTCGGGTACTTTTACGGAGACAATAGCAATTAAACCCTCTCTTACATCATCACCTGTTATTTTGGCATCTTTTTCACGTGCTCCTGCATTTAAAGAGATATAATTTGTTATTGCACGTGTAAGTCCAGCACGAAAACCACTCTCATGCGTTCCACCATCAATGGTTTTGATGTTATTGACAAATGAGTAAAAAATTTCACTGTAGGTTGAGTTGTACATCATCGCAACATCGACTTCTACATCTTCAACACTGGCGGTATAATGAACTGCTTCTGCCACTTTTTCTTTTTTATTGAGATCTAATACAAACTGTTTAATACCACCTTCAAAATGATAGGTTTCAGCACGTCCATCTCTTTGGTCTTTTAGTTCAATCGTAATTTTTGGATTGAGGTAAGCTAGTTCACGAAAGCGTGTTGCTAAAATTTCAAATTGAAACTCTGTGGTTTCAAAAATTGTACCATCTGGCCAAAATTCGATAGTTGTACCTGTACGATTGGTTGTTTTGACAATATCCAATGGTGTTTGAGGAATACCACACGCAAACTCTTGTCTGTGTTCATTCCCTTCACGTTTAATAGTAGCAACTAATTTTGAAGAGAGTGCATTAACAACAGAAACACCTACACCATGCAAACCGCCTGATACTTTATAGGTGTCTTTATCAAACTTTCCACCCGCATGCAGTACGGTTAAAACAACCGTTGCTGCTGACATATTTTCACCTTCATGCCAACCTACAGGAATACCTCGTCCATTGTCGGTGACAATACAAGAGCCTTCGCGAGTCAGTTCTACTTTAATCGTATCACAGTATCCTGCCATTGATTCATCAATAGAGTTATCAACCACTTCGTAGATAAGGTGATGAAGACCGTTAATATTGGTGTCACCAATATACATCCCTGGTCTTTTTCTAACGGCTTCTAAACCTTTTAAAACTTTAATATTATCTGCGCCATAACTGCTCATAGTTTCTCCACTGTGTGTTTTAGATCATAATAGGCATAACAATAGTTGTAAAATTGTCATTTTCAAGAGTAAATGGCAATCCACTATCATTAAAACCTAGAGTAAAGTGACTGTTTTCAATATTGGATAAGAAATCTAAAATATAACGGCTATTAACCGCTAAGAAGATGTCATTTTCAAGTCCCGTTTTAAATTCAATTTCTGTTTTTGCTTCAATATTATCATCATTTAAACTCTCAAAAACAACTTTTTCAGGTTTAAATGTAATTTTGATTTCTGATGAGATGATTGAAATTTGTTTAATAGCATCAACCATTGATTCACGACTGAGTTGAATTCTAAAATTTTTATTTTTTGGGATGATACGTTCATAGTCTGGAAATTTGCCATTAATCAATTTAGTGAAAAAGGTAAATTGTGAAGAAGATGCTAAGAGTGTATTTTCATCATAATGTATTTCAATTTGATCAAAGAAAAGCTTTTGAATTTCACTAATAGCTTTTTTTGGAATGATTAATGAAAAATTATGGTCACTTTCTTGTTCAATTTTTACAATTGCTAATCGTTTTGTATCGGTTGCTACAAGATTGATAGTGTTGTTTTTAATATCAATGAGTGAACCATTAAGTTCAAATTTTGGATTATTGGTATCAATTGCTGGAGCTATTTTTTTAATAGCTTTTACTAAAGTTGTGTTATTGATTTCAAATTTTGGTTTTGAGTCAATTTGTGGAAATTCTGGAAAATCATTGGGATTGAGCATAGGAAGTTTATATTTAGAACTGTTTTGTTTAATATAAAGGTAATCATTGATTGTTTCTAAGGTGATATCATCTTCTTTTGACTCTTTGAGGCTTTTAACAATATCAAGAAGTTTTTTACCGTTTGCTGTTGCTGAACCGATAGAAATGGTTTTAACTTCTTTAGTAAAGTAACTCAGACCTATTTCATAATCTGTTGCCTTAAGTGTAAAATCTCCTTCTTGAGATATCAATAGTACGTGGGATGTAATTTGACTTAAATCTTTTTTTTCTAAATAAGGTTGTGTATTTAGCAACATTGTTTCTAAAATAGATTTTTTAATAAGAACCTTCATGTATATCTCCTTTGCTCTTCTTCTTTTTATATTTAATTTAGTCGTATGAGTAGATAGGTGTGAATGGGTGAAAACATCTCTATTATACCTTAAATAGGGGATAATATGAAGTGAAAAAAACTTTTTATTTTTTCACATTTCATCACACTTTGATGAAAAACTTTTTAGATTTCCTTTGTTAAAATTTTATTTTTTAAAGCTTCTACACGCAATTTAAACGACTCATTGCTTTGAATTAGTTCGTTAATTTTTTTAATATTATGAGAAACTGCCGTATGATCTTTCATTCCAAAGTAACTGGCTAAAGATGGCATTGAGTTTGGAGTCAATGTACGGGCAAGATAAATGCCAATGCGTCTAGCTTCTACAATATTTTTACTACGTTTTGTCGATTTTATTTCACTTGGTTTTATATTGAGATCTTTTGCTATGGTTGCAATAATATCTTCTAAGCTTATATTTTCTCTTCGTTCTTTAATCTGTTCACGCATAACATTTTTTGCAAACTCAAGGGTAATTTCTTGACGCATTAAAGAAGCGTAAGCGTTAAGATTGATGATGGCACTTTCGATTTCACGGATATTATCACCCATATTAGCCGCAATATAATTAACAATATCGCTGTTTAAATTAATACCATCAAGTTCACATTTCTTTTTGATAATAGCAATTTTTGTTTCAAGTTCTGGCAAGCCAATATCAGCAATTAAACCCCATTCAAAACGACTTTTTAAACGCTCTTCCAAACCATTTATCATTTTTGGAGGTTTATCAGAGGTAAGGACTATTTGTTTTCCAGCAGAGTGTAATTCATTAAAGGTGTGAAAAAACTCTTCTTGCGTTTGAATTTTATTGGATAAAAATTGTGTATCATCGATAAGAAGAACATCACAACTACGGTATTTATCACGAAATCTATCCATTGACTGATTTCGTAGATTATATGTAAAATCATTCATAAATTGCTCAATGGTTGCGTAGATAACGCTTTTGCCTTTATTTTGGCAAAAATTACCAATAGCATGAATAAGATGTGTTTTACCAAGACCTGTGGGTCCATAAATAAAAACAGGGTTATACATAATTCCAGGTTTTGCCGCAATAGATTTTGCCGCCGTATAAGCGTATTGATTCGAACTTCCTACCACAAAGCTATCAAAGGTGTATGAAGGATTTAAAATGGTATTTTTAGTGGTTTTAATGGTATCTACCATTTCAATTGGAAGAGCTTTTGCTTTTGTTGTTTTAACGTGTTCTTTTAGGATAATTTTAATTTCAGGTTTTTTACCCGTTTTGAGTTCAAAAAGGTGAGCAAGTTTTTCAGAATATTTTGTTTTAACCCAATTGGCGATTAAAATATTAGGAGCTACAAAAGCCATTTGATCAGAATTGGAAGCTTTTTCATTAAATTTGAGTTGTTTAATATAACGATCATACTCTTGTGAAGAAATTTCTTCTTTTAAAAGTGCTATGATGGTATCTGCTAACAAACATACTCCTTTGAAAATGGTTCACCCTGTGAATAACTCTGTGAATAAATGATTTTTATTGTAACCAAAATAACATTAGGTAGATGTTAAAGAGCACACAGATATAATGTGAAAAGAGTTTTTCACAGGGTGAATAAAAGGTGAATAAAGGTGAAAAAGTGACCATTTTAGGAATCGATCCAGGAACACGAAACTGCGGCTACTGCGTACTTTTGAAAGAAAAAAATACCTTAACACTTATTGAAGCTGGTTTTATCAAAATTAAAGAAAAAATTTTGCAACATCAAATTCTCGAACTGGTCGAGGGTTTAGATGTGATTTTTAAAAATCATGTGATAGATGAAGTGGCAATTGAAGATATTTTTTATGCTTATAACCCTAAAACGGTTTTAAAATTAGCACAATTTCGAGGAGCACTCAGTCTTAAAATTCTTCAAATAAGAGGAAATTTTAGTGAATATACAGCGTTGCAAGTCAAAAAAGCAGTCACAGGAAATGGAAAAGCAACCAAAGAACAAGTAGCTTTTATGGTTAAAAAAATACTAGGAATTAGACAAGAAATTAAGCCTTTGGATATTACCGATGCGATTGCAATTGCAATCGCCCACTCCCAAAGGCTTAAAATTTAATGATTTTCTTTGATGCTAAAGAGGTATTGATGATCTTCTGGTAAAGCATCATAAAGCGCATGGGCTAAATTTTGGATTTCCCAAAGAGCGCTTTTATCACTGCGCAGAGTAATAAAATTTTGAAGACTTCTAGCATTAATCGTCCATGTGAGTTCGGTTTTATAGCTCTCGGGAAGGCAGTATTTTGCCTTATCGTTACTGATGCCTTGGGCAAGTACTAAACGTAAGTTTTCTAACGCTTTAATGCTCATGCTATCGACCATCTCATTTCCTGTTAAAACGAGGTATTTTGAAGCACGCTCATACTCTTTACATGTAAAGATTTCTTCGCTTTTTAACTCTTTAAGCGTATAACGTGTTGATTTAACCGACAAAGATGCCATACGATGCCTTGCAAGCTCTTGTAATAGGGCACGTGAGATACCTTGAATATAAAAATTGTAAACCAAATGCTCTAAGGTTGAAGCGTGTTTAAATTTATTACCCACACGATCAATCAGCTCTCTGTCTTTTTCACCACCTTCATCACTTTTATCAAAGCTTTGCCAGCAGGTACGAATGGCATTGGCACAAAAAATAAGGGGTGTATGATGTTGAAGTGTTATTTTCATAAGGATTAGTCCCAAAGGTTTTTTGGGACTAATTGTATTACATGTAAGCTAATTATTGTTTGAGTTGTAAAAGGGTATTGAGCATTTGGTCTGAAGTGGTAATCGTTTTTGAGTTGGCTTGATAACCTCTTTGAATAACAATCAGTTGTGTCAAAGAACGTGAAAGATCCACGTTACTCATCTCCAATGAACTGGCTTGAATAAATCCACGTCCACCCACAGCTGCTTGTCCAATAACAGGGTCACCTGAGTTTGACGTTTGAATAAAGGTATTTCCACCATCGCTTTCCAAACCTTCGTTGTTGGTAAATTTAGCCATCGCCACTTGAGCCAAACCAAAGCTTCGACCATTGGTAAAACTACCAATGAGTGTACCTGTTTCATCAACCCTAATACCAGCTAAATCACCACCTGGATAACCATCTTGTGAAATACCTGAAGTGTTAGAAGCTCTATCAAAGCTGGTCATTCCGTCAAATTGACCCAATGTTCCAAAATTAAGCTCAATATTTTGATTTGGAGTTGAACCGTTATTGGCGGTATAGGTAAGGTTTGTTGGGCTATAGGTAGCAAGAGAGCCATCGGAATTAAAACTAATGGTTCCTGTTATAATATTTTTAGGGTAGCTTCCTAAGTTAATATCACCCGGTTCTGGTACGGAGATAAGAATAGACCATTCTGTTCCACCATTGGTTGTATAACCTGTTTTTGTAAATTCAAATCGAACAGTATGCTTACTGCCCAATGAATCATACACATCAATACTTGAAGCATGCGTTGCGGCATAAATACCTTGTGATGTTCGTATACCACTTCCCGAATTTAATGTTCCTTGAAGGGCTGCCATAGAGGTCATAAAATTATTATTGGCACTGATATTGTTAGCGGCATTTGACAATGCAGTAACAGAAAGATAAAGGTTGTAGTCATCTTCATTACGGAAATTTGTTCCAGCAGGATAAATCATAGGTGTTCCAACGCTGGCTTCAAGCGTTGAGCCTGAAGGTATGGTTGCTGCTTCTGTAAGTGTGATGGCTGCAGCGAGAGCACCCGCTGGTTCGAGTGAACCGTTAATTACGGTAGGTGCTGAAAGAATTGTACCTGCTTGGAGAATGGTTCCAACAGGAAATGTAATATCTTGTGTTGTTACTGTATCAGCAGTAATTTGAATAGGTGTAGCCAATGTTGAATTGGTGACATCGCCATCATCTGCATTAAGAGCATCGCCAGCAGGATTTGAAATTTCAAATTGACCTTGGCTATTGACAATTACGGTTACACCGTCATTTTTATCAGGACCTTGTGTTGCAATAACGTTGTTATAGTCAATGTATAAGCGTGCATCGGTTTGCATAGCACTGCGCAAATCTTCTGTGGTAGTAAACTTTCTATCGGTTTTATCATCATATGCATGGCTTGTGTTGATAGGGCTGCTTGTGTATGTGTACTGATACGCTGTAATAACAGTATTGGTTGCGAGGTCGGTATTGTCCGTTCCACCTTTAGTCAATTTAATATTTTTTGTTTTCTCTTCGGTTCCTGATTTATTATCGTTGATAAAATAGATTTGATTACCACTGGAAACTTGAGCTTCAACGCCTGTAAGAGAAGTTTTTTGATTGATAAGGCTGGCAATGTAAGTTGCTATAGCATTATCATCAGTCGATGTGATGCTTCCTGTAATACTTTCACCGTTTAATACTAAATCAACAACGGTTGTTGCTGCATTGTGTGTTATGGTTGTTGTTTGAGAACGTGCTTCAGCATAACTTATCCATACGCCTTGACCGGTTGTAAGGTTAAATGCTTCGCCACTGGCATCAAAAAGTGCTCCAAAATCTTGTCCACGCTCGTAAAGCTTTTTATTGACATTAAATGAATTGACACCGGTATCATTTTCAACATGCGTTTCTAATGTATTTTGAATGCCATCACCATCAATATCAACCCAACCATGATGTGCATCAAGGGTATAAATAGTCGATTTGCTCGTTCCAACAGAGCTTCCTGATGCAAGGTTGGCTTTAAGGGTAATTAGTCCTGTGTCATTTGCAGGTGTTGTAAGTCCTGGTGGAATGGTAATATTAGCAATTGGTGCTGTAGCATCAATTTGACCTGTTGCAGCATCTCTCATCCAGCCTTGAATAATATAACCATTGCTCTCTGTAAAGTTACCTGATGCGTCAAAAGAAAAGTCACCATTTCGTGTGTATTTATAGGTTTTTCCCCCATCAGGAGAGACAACGAAAAAGCCATCGCCTTGGATAGCAAGGTCGGTATTTTTATCGGTTGTTTCGATGGAGCCTTGTTTAAAAATCTTTGTAACTGAGCTGATTTGTGTTCCCAAACCAATTTGCATCGAGTTTTTACCACCAAGTTCTCCTTGAGGTGCTGTGGCAATTTTTGCTGTTTGGCTTAGAAGATCAGAAAAGTTGGCTCTGGAGTATTTAAATCCTATTGTGTTTACGTTGGCGATGTTATTACCTTCAACGTCCATGGCAATTTGATGCGCTTGTAATCCGGTTACGCCGGCCCAGAGTGATCTCATCATTGGTTATCCTTTTAATTTTACTCTTGGTTTGTACACTCTTAAAAGCAATTTTTATTCCAAATTACTTTTAGTTACTTTTTCATATTGATAGCATTTTGTATCATCTGATCACTCGTCGTGATACTTTTTGCGCTTGCATCAAAGGCTTTTTGCATGACGATAAGCTCAGTCAATGCCGTTGCCATGCTCACGTTGCTGCCTTCAAGCTTATTACTGTAAATTTTAGAGCCTAAAAAACTCTCTCCATCCGCATTAACATAAAAAATAGGATTACCACTATTTGCCGATGCCATAAAAAGAGTTGAAGTCGCTTGGGTCAATCCTTGGTCATTTTGAAAGTGATATAAAGCCACTTTAGCGATGGCTGAACTTCTTCCATTACTAAACTCAGCAATGACATTGCCATAGCCATCCATACCGTAGCCTGATAAAAATCCTTCAATATACCCATCAGATGTTGCAACATTGCTTTTTTCAAGAGTGGTGCTTGAAATTAGTCCTGTAAAGCTATTGGGTTCTCCCAAATTGAGTGTTAAAGGGGTTCCACCGTTTGAAAGTGTTGGAATCGTATTGGTTAATAATTGTCCTGCTCCGCCAAATGTGACAACGCCTGTTTGTGTATCAACAATCTCATAAACTTTATTGTTTGACGTATTGACATAGTAAAGGGCGGGGTCATAAATTTTTTTAACGGTACGATGAGTGAGATCAACATCATACAAAGCGGGATCATACGTTTGTGTTGGGTCATACTGTTGAATAGTATAGTTTTCATAAAAACTAAGTATTTTAACCGTTGCATCCCATTCGCTACCCGAAGTGGGTTGAGGGACACGTTTGGTGAATGTCATATCGATAATATCCTTATCACCATCAGGTCCTATAATACCTGTTGTGTAGTGTGCTACATTGGCTATTTCTTGTTCTGTTTGCATTTTTACGCTGACTTGAAGCGGAGATGATAAATCTAAATCACTCACATCATAATCTGAAATACTCCAATTTTGTGTAGCATCAAGTGGTGTTGAAATATTACGTGTGGCTCCTGTGCTATCTGTAATCGTAATGATAACCACATCGCCTGTTTGGGGATTTAAGATTTCAGGGGTATTTGCAATGGTTCCACTGATATTAACCGTATTGAGCGCGGATGCACTCACCGTTGCAGGATAATCGAGTGCATTGAGTGCAATTTGTATAGGACCTATGTTAATTGCTGGGTTTAGATTAGCACCGTATGAAACATTTTGTGTGGCTTCGGGTGGAAAATAGAGATAATCGGGCAGTGTTACCATAGTTTGATTACCTACTGTACCCAAAGGAACGTCTCCCATCATCGAAATAGCATAAGCTTGAAGTGGACGGGAAGTCCCAGCATTATAGTATTGTCCAAATTTATCCAGTGTTGCTTGGTCTAGCGTTGTTGGAGTAATATTCCCTCCTGAAGTGGCTAGCAAATAATTACCGTTTTTATCGACAAGATTTCCAGCGCTGTCGACAGAAAATTCACCGGCTCGTGTATAATAAATCTGATTATTTTGACCTCGAACACCAAACCAACCTTCACCACTAATAGCCAAGTCAAAAGGGTTATCTGTATTTTCTAGAATTCCTTGTTGCATATTAAGCCCTGTGGTTTGGCTTTGGCTTCCTAGCCCTTTATCGTTTGAGGTAGGGTCAAAGTAGCTTCCTGTGAGGGTTGCTGAAAAAAGGGATGAAAACTCTGGCGTGCTTCCACGAAATCCCATTGTGCTGATGTTTGAGATATTATTTGCCCAAACATCAAGCCCAAATTGATGGCTCTTTACGCCTGATATGCCATTGTAAAATGAAGAGTTCATGCGATATTCCTAGAAAAATTCGACAATATAATCCATTGGTACATAGGAAGAGCCTAATTTAATATAAGGATCACCATCTTCGTAGCGAACAGATTCAACAGGATAGATACCAAATTGTGTGCTTTGTGCTCCATTCGCACTGTCAATATAATCAGCTTTAACACTATAATAGCCAGCTGCTACGGCAGCATTGTTATTATCCGTACCATCCCATTCAAAAGCTAAAACACCTTTTTTACCGGCTTGATCTGCCAAAGAGACGGTTTTAATGACTTTATCATCTTTGTCGGTAATGGTGAGGGTTCCTGTTTTAATCTCTTCTTGGAAATAGACTTCAAATTTGGCTGTTTTACCTTTTTCTAAAGAGACAGCATTTGAGCCTAAACTTGCCATTTTTCCAATAACCGATACAGCTGCAAAATCCCTACTTGCACTTAATTGGGCGGCTAATTCTTCAAGAGCTTTATTCGTATTGGAAGCGGACTCAAGGGTAGCAAGTTGTGAGGTTTGGGTCAAAATCTTATCGCTATCCATTGGGTCTGTTGGGTCTTGATGTTGTAATTCAACCAAAAGAAGTTTCATAAAAGAGTCTTTATCTAAAATACCCTTTGGATTACTAATTGTCGTCGCACCTGCAGTACTTGTTCCTGATGAGCCTGAAATAAGACTTTCATATCCTGTTGCCATAATATATCCTTTTTATACGTATCGTGGAACGACAAGTTCGATTGTCGTTACTGTTTCAGCTAAGTTTTCTTCGCTTAATTCATCAAAAAAACCTGTGGGAGCGTTTTTTTGTTGGTGTTGTTGTTCTTGCCCTCTTTGGTCGCTAAAATTCATCTCTAAATTATGAAAACCCATATTGATGAGTGCATTTTTAAATTCAGCTTGGTTTTGCGTAAAAAGCGTCATGGTTGATGTCGTGGAAGTGATATTTACATGTAAATTATTGCCTCGTGTTAAAAGGGTAACATCGACTTCACCTAAACTTTTTGGAAATAAAGAGAGTTCTACTTTCATAATAGGAGGCTTATACGCTTCTACTTTTTCTTTCAAATCGTTTGCAAACTGTCCAAGACTCTCTTTAGGCACGACGGTCGTTTGTTTAGAAGATATTTCTTGTTTCGGGTTTGTTTTGGTTTCGGTTACCATCGGGGTGTTCTCTATACTTTCCGTTATAACATTTTCTTCTGGCGTGCTTGTAATACTTATTTGTGTCTCTTGCTCAGAAGCGACAGGTTTTTGAATAGTGGGTCTGTCTGTTTTTATAGTTTGTAAAATAGCCTCAGTTAAGCCTTTGTGTGTGTTAGTTGTTTCTAATTTAGGTTCATTTGTTCGCGTGATAGGAGCTGCTTTAACCAATGTTTCCTCTTCTTCGCCATCTGTGAGTGTAGCAACTAAGGGAGTTGATTCGGTTTTGGTTTTTTTATCGGTTTTTAGCTCTTCGTTAAGGGGTGCGATGGCTTTTTGTGTTACAGTCTCTGCTGTTGTCGGTGTTGTTTTCTTAGCTTCTTTGTTTTGGGTATCTACAAGAGGTATCTCTTTTGATGATGTTTTTTCTGTGGCTAGTGTTGAGGTTTCATCTGTTTTGAGAGATTTTGGAGCCTCTTTTACCTCTTTAGGCTCTTTTGACATAAGCTCTTTTAGCGCTGAGGGTTGCTCGATGACATCACTCTTTTTCACATTTTTTTCTAAAGGATTTAGCGAAGAGCTAGGAAGTGTTGTTTGGGTATCATCTGCGCTTTTTTGATTTTCAACTTCGTTGTTTAGTTGTTCAAAAAAACTACTTTTTGCTAAGGTTGGAAACTCTTTTTGTAAGCTTTCTAAACTCTCTTTTGAAAAGTTAATTTTTTCCAAGCCTAAATCATATTTTTTTGACAATGCGAGTAAATCGCCAATATTTTTTACCTCACCAAACTCTTTAAGTGCATTAGCGTTGTTGATAATTTTTTCTAAACCCGATGAAGATTTGAGGGTTGGAAGTAGTGGAAGTGGGGAGTTGGTTTTAAGCGCTTCGACAACTTTAAGAAGGTCTTCTAAAAGATGTTCATCAACACTTTTAGCTTTTTGTTCTGTTGGGCCAGTCTCTTTTTTCGCTTCCTTGAGTACCACCGTTGTGCTCTCTTTTGTTTCAGTTTTGACGCTTTCTTTACTTTGCGAAAGTTGTGCAAGCATCATGGAAAAAAAGTTTTTAGACTCACCTTTGGACGAGCCACTTTTTTTAGATTCACTTCCTGTAGCGTTAAGGCTAAGGGGGCTTTGTGCTTTGACAAATGAGGTAACATCTTGCATAGGATATGCCTTAATTTTTTAATAAGAGATAGTTCGACACTCCTGAAAAGCAATTTACATTCCATATCTTTACATGTAAAAGGAAGTAAATGTGTTCTCTATGGCTTTTTGCTACATACTCAAGAGAAGTTACATGTAAAAATTTAGGGCGTATAGAAACTTATAAAACGGTTTGTTACCAATGGGTTACATGTAAAGAGTTTACATTTAGCAACAAAATGGTATAATCCGCGTTATTTACTTCAAAAATATAAAACCCAACACTTTTTATTTTAGATGTATAAAAGCCAAAATCAGAGGAGATTTTTTTGCAAGAGTTTAGAAATATTGCCGTTATTGCACACGTTGACCACGGTAAAACCACATTAGTTGATGAGTTATTGAAACAATCAGGAACCTATAGTTCGCACCAAAAAGTAGAAGAAAGAGCGATGGATAGCAATGATTTGGAGAAAGAGCGTGGGATTACCATTCTTTCTAAAAATACCGCTATTCGTTACAAAGATACAAAAATTAATATTATCGACACTCCAGGCCACGCCGATTTTGGTGGCGAGGTTGAGCGTGTTTTAAAGATGGTCGATGGTGTTTTATTGCTTGTTGATGCACAAGAAGGTGTTATGCCTCAAACCAAGTTTGTTGTGAAAAAAGCACTCAGCCTTGGACTTTGTCCAATCGTCGTTGTGAATAAAATCGACAAGCCAGCCGCAGATGCTGAACGCGTGGTGGATGAAGTGTTTGACCTTTTGGTTGCTTTGGGTGCCAATGACCATCAATTAGAATTTCCTATCATCTATGCCGCAGCGCGTGATGGTTATGCGAAATATGAAATGAGCGATGAAAATAAAAACTTTGAGCCTTTATTTGAAACGATTATCAAGCATGTTCCACAACCTTCTGGTTCAGCGCAGAATCCTCTTCAGCTTCAAGTCTTTACCCTTGATTATGACAATTATGTCGGTAAAATCGGTATTGCTCGTATTTTTAATGGAACGGTTAAGAAAAATGAAACGGTTATGTTGGCAAAAGCCGACGGTGAGCAATTGCGTGGGCGTGTTTCAAAATTGATTGGTTTTCATGGGCTTGAGCGTATTGATATCAACGAAGCGTACAGTGGCGATATCGTTGCGGTGGCCGGATTTGAAACCTTAGACGTAGGAGACAGTTTAGTTGACCCAAATAACCCAATGCCACTTGACCCCCTCCACATTGAAGAGCCAACCCTCTCGGTTGTGTTTGCGGTCAATGACTCTCCTTTTGCTGGACTTGATGGCAAGTACGTCACCTCTAATAAAATCGCTGAGCGTTTGGAAGCAGAGATGAAGACCAACATCGCGATGAAGTATGAGAGTGAGGGTGAGGGTAAATTTAAAGTCTCAGGTCGTGGAGAATTACAGATTACGATTTTGGCAGAGAACATGAGACGTGAAGGATTTGAGTTTGCTCTGGGGCGCCCTGAAGTCATTATCAAAGAAGAAAATGGTGTGAAAATGGAGCCATATGAGCATCTTGTTATCGACGTGCCTGATGAATTTACGGGTGCTGTTATCGAGAAACTAGGTCGTAAAAAAGCCGAAATGAAAGCGATGAACCCAACGGGCGATGGACAAACCAGAATCGAGTTTGAAATCCCCGCACGAGGACTCATTGGCTTTCGTGGACAATTTTTGACTGACACTAAAGGTGAAGGTGTTATGAACCACTCGTTCTTAGAGTTCCGTCCTTTGAGTGGCGAAGTAGAACACCGTAAAAATGGTGCTTTGGTTTCTATGGAAACAGGAACGGCGATGGGGTATTCACTCTTTAGTTTACAAGAGCGAGGAACATTATTTATCGACGTACAAGTCAAAGTCTATTGTGGGATGATTATTGGTGAGCATTCACGCCCGAATGATTTGGATGTCAATCCTATCAAAGGCAAGCCACAAAGTAACGTCAGAAGTTCAGGTGCGGATGAAGCCATCAAACTTGTTCCACCTCGAAAAATGAACTTAGAACTAGCCTTAGAGTGGATTGAAAACGATGAATTGGTCGAAGTTACCCCTACCAATATTCGTATTCGTAAAAAGTACCTTGACCCAACCCAGCGTAAGCGAATGAGTCGTTAAATGATTTTACATGTAAAAGAAGAGGGGCATTTACTCTCTCTTCTTTTCTCATTGTAGAAGGAGTAGACAGTATGAAATTATTGACCTTATCTCTTTGGACGATTGTTGCTGTTGCTGTCGTCATCATTATCTCTTTAAAAGTGGTTGTTCTTGATAATAGCAAGTCCTTGGGCGGAACTTTTAGTCTAGGAACAGCAAAAATCAGCACGAAAAGTACCGACCCAAATGAGTTGAGTTTGGATTCGATGATTATGAATATTCGTGCCGATGATTATAAAATACTCAAGGCAGATTTTGGGATTAAACTGACCACAAAAAGTGGGCATAAAGCACTTAAAGACAATATGCAACATGTCCGAAGCACCATCTTGCAACATATTACCTCTATGGATGCCAATCAAATCCATACTGAAAGAGGAAAAGAGATTTTGAAAAGAGATTTGATAGAACTTTTAGAGTCAAAATTTGGTTTTGAAATTGAGAGTTTCTATTTTAGAAATTTTATTCTCGTACCTCAAGATAACGCAGGGATATAAACGAACAAAGCGCGACAACGCTCGCATATAAATAAAGGTAGGGTCCGTAAAAATACCCTGCCACAAATGCCCCCACAAATCCTCCCAATCCAAAAGAAATCCCATAATAAAACTGCGCCGCAAGCTTTTTATGCGTGTAAAATGTGTATAAAAGGCTGAGTGCTGCTGTGTGGTGCAAAGCAAAGCTAAAGGCATGGAGGGATTGTGAGGCATAGGAGATGAGCAAAGATGAAGGAAATGCAAAAAGTAAGAACCAACGAAAAGCGGTGAGAATAACACCTAATTTGACGAGACTAAGTAAGCTAAAACGGCGCAAAAATGAAGCTTGAAAATAGAACAAGACAATCTCGCAAATAACCCCAAATGCCCACAGGTAACTTGTCGTCTCTAAACTTATACCGTGTTCTGTTTCATAAATAGTAAAAAAGTTGTAAAAAGCTCCAAAACTTACCTGCATCAAGAAAAGACTCAGCCATAAAAACTTTACATGTAAAAATGAAAACGCTTGCGTGTGCTCTTCTTTGGCTTTGGAAAAATGAGGATTATTTTGCGTTAAGGTATACGCAAAAAAGGCGGTCAGCACAATGGCGGCAAGTAAGTAGTGCAAGCCATTGGTATACTCTTCTAAATGACGCGCTAAAACAACGCCTATGAGCATAAAGCCAATCGAGCCAAACAAGCGTGATTTACCAAAACGCTCTTTACCTAAATGCTCCATTGCATAGGTTTCAATGTAAGGCAGTATCATTCCCAAACACGCACCTAGAAGCATATTGGGAAGCATAAAAAAGTAAAAAGAGTGGATGGTAGGATAAAAAAGACCGATAGAGATAATGGCACCACACAAGGCGGTATAAAAGACTTTAGGGCTGAGTTCAAAATGCTTTAAAAAAAAGAAAGGAACCACAAAGCGCATCAAAGGGGCAAGGGCAAAAACAGCTCCGATTTGAGGTGCGCTGTAGCCTATCATTTGCAAAATCTTGGGCATAAAAATAACATAAACACCCGTAACAACAAAATAAAAAAAGAAAAATCCTGAGATTTTGAAAAAAATCACAGACTTACTTTGCAACAGGAGCACTGTGGCTTAAAAGATCATAGATGCCTAAACGATCTTTACGCACAAAAGGAAGAAAGAGGCAGAAGATGCTTGCACACGTTAGTAACCAAAGGAAAAAGCGAACACTTAACGTGATAAAAGAGGCTTTTTGCTGCGTGCGTGTGTCAATAAGAATCATATCATACGCCTTGTATCCAGGTGTTTGACCCGTGCTAGCAAAAAAGAGTGTGGTGATGATAAAATAAGGCACTAAAACCAAAAGCCAGCCTTGAGCCATGTGCTCGGAAAAGCCTTGGCGGGAGCCAAAGACAAGGTAAAAAACAACGTAGAGAATAGGCATCAAAAGCATAAATGAATCAACGATAAATGCTTTTAAACGTTTGCCAATAGGTGCGATGGTAGAAAGAGGCAAAGAAGGTGTTTGTCTTGGGATTTTTTTCTTAGCCTCTCTCCATCGCATAAGCGTTTAGTTTCCTCTGCTACCAGGTTTATACGCAACACTTCCTTGTGCGCATAATGGACACGTACTTGGCTCATAAATTTCAAATTCAAAATCAGCGAGCGCAAAAAAAGGAACGTCATCGGGGAGTTTACATGTAGGTTTGCCCGCAAGATCACTGCCCGTGCGTTTACAAAAACCACGATTGGCTAACGCAGCATATCCTACGATAACACCGCCCATATTTTTAGCAACGCGAGCCGCCTCCAAAGCAGAACCTCCTGTGGTAATGATGTCTTCACACATCAAAATCCTCTCACCCTCTTTCACTTCAAACCCTCGACGAATGGTCATCTCTCCACCCACACGTTCTGCAAAAATAAAACGCTTTCCAAGGGCGCGTGCAAGCTCATAGCCTGCCAAAACACCACCAAGTGCAGGTGAACAGACCGTATCGATGTGTATACCACTTTGTTCAATCATCTTCGCTAAAGCTGTTGCGAGTTGTTCAGCCACTTTAGGGTCTTCAAGAACTTTGGCACTTTGAAGATAAAACTGCGAGTGATTGCCACTGCTAAGGAGAAAATGACCTTCCAAAAGGGCATTGGCATCTTTATATATTTGTGCTACGTCCATTCAAAACCCTTTAAATTTTAAGTAATTCAGCTTCTTTTTCCTTGACCAAATCATCCACTTTTGTCACCGTTAAATCCGTGATTTTTTGAACTTCATCTTGACCTTTTTTGGATTGGTCTTCCGTGATGAGTTTGTCTTTTTCAAGTTTTTTGACTTTATCGTTAGAATCTTTTCGTACATTTCGAATCGCAATTTTTGCTTTATCGCCCATGGCTTTGGCTTGTTTTGCGCCTTCTTTTCGTTGTTCTGTTGTCATTGGAGGAAAGAAGAGTTTAACGCTTTCACCATCATTGTTTGGATTGACACCAATGTTGGCTTGCATGATTGCTTTTTCGATTTCACGAAGCATCTTTTTCTCCCAAGGAGAAATCGTAATGGTTGTCGCATCGGTCGCTAAAACGGTTGCAACTTGTGCTAATCCTGTAGGAGTTCCGTAATAATCTACATGAATATTATCCAAAATAGAAACCGAAACTTTACCGCTACGAATGGTCATAAAATCACGTTTCAATGCCACGATACATTTGTCCATATGCTCTTTTTGTTCAGCATAAATTTTACTTAGTTCCATAGTTTACCTTTGTGTGTAATTTAGTCAATGTTTATCGATAACCAATAATTTTGTAGAAATAGCATTTCCAACCGAAACCATAACGCGTGTTCGCTCTTGTGTGAGTTTTTTGTTGATTTCTTTTTTAAATTCCCCATTTTCAAGCACCATGTCTTGATAACCGTGTCCACTGATGTAAAGTCCGCCTTTAGTCGAAGCGGTTTTTGCTTTTACATGTAACGATTTTATCAAGCCATCTTTTAAAAGAAGGTTAGGCTCTATCCAAGTTGCATCAAGGGCTTTGTATTTTAAAAAACTTTTCAAATCACTTTTGCCAACCAAAGCACTTCTGTCTAAATCAAGAGGGTCACTAAAAGAAGCAACGGCTCCCATGGTTTGATTGAGAATGGCTTCAAAACCAAAGGATTGTGCAACTTTTTTTACACGAGGGTTAAATTCGCCAAAAGGGTAGGAAAAGTAACGGGGTTTGAATCCCAAACGTTTCTCAAAAAGTGCCAAGCCCTCTTCAAAATCAGCCTTTAATGCCTCATCGCTTAAGTGTGTCATGTGTGGATGATTCATTGAGTGAAACTCTAAAGAGCCATATTTTTGTATCTCTTTAAGCTCTTCCCAGCTCATAAAATCACCGTAGTTTTTCTCTGTCGCGCCCACATAGACAAACATAGAAAAGGGGTAACCATACTCTTTAAATAAAGCCAACCCATGGTTATAAAAACTCTTGTAATTATCATCAATGGTAAGGACAACCCAGTTATCAGGGATAGGCTCTTTTTTATGCAAAGCAGAGATGAGTTTTTCTAAAGGGATAACTTCATAGCCATTTTGTTTAAAGTATTCAAAGTTGGCTCTAAGTTCGTTTAGGGTTGTATTGGTACTTGGATGACGCTCGTCGTTAAAGCGGTGATAGATAAAGATATGGGCATCTGCCCATATCATGCTTGTTAAAAAAAGCGTTAGCCAAAATGACTTCATGAAAAATTATTGTGCTTTAGGAGCTGCTGGAGCCTCAGGTGCAGTTGTCGTAGGAGCGGGTGTGCTAGGAATCACACTTTTTTCAATTTTAATATCTTCAGCGATAGAAACTTTTTTAGTTTGATTGTAAAAATAACCAAGGGCTAGGGTGTTGAGAAGAAAAACCACACCGATGATAAAAGTAAATTTAGCCATAAAGCCCGCAGGACCTTTTGCGCCAAAGAGCGATTCATTGCTACCGCTATACGCACCAAGTCCGATAGATGAACTTTTTTGAAGTAAGACGGCAACGGTTAAAATAGCGGCTAAAATAAATTGCAAAATCAATAAAAACGAGGTCATAAGAAATTTCCTTTTGGTGTAAAAATCAAAGTGTAACTGCGGATTATACCTAAAATGGGTTAAAAAAGCGTTAAAAGCACTGTAAAGAGGACTGATTTTAAATGAGGGCATGTTATGCGCACAATGCTTCTCTTTAGGTGCTTTAAATATAACCAATTTATTGCTATAATTTAGACTATAATAAATGTGATAAAAAGAGTAAAACGATAGGGGGATTTATGGTGGATGATGCACTAGAAGAATCGCTTTCTGATATGAACAATGATGTTTCCGAATCAGCCCTTGAGCTTGTCTCTTTGATGCAAACGTTTATGGATGACTATTTTAGTGACGAGTATGAAGTCTTACGTTTTAATATCAATTTTTTAGAGAGTAATGGCTTTACCTATCAGACAAAAATCGACTACATGAAACTCAACCGTTTTGTTTCTGCTGCATTTAACACTATCCAATCCAATGACATTCAAGTGGTGGATGCCTTAATTTCAAAGTTCTACAAAGATGTGGTCTTTTTAAATAATTTTTACAAAAGTTTTTTAGACAAATCCAAAGATGCCAATACTGTTTTCAAGCATCTGTTTTTAAAAGAGTATGGAGGCATCGAGGGTCTTTATAAATTTTTAGATTCTAAAGATGCCAAAGAGGGGTATAAATACAAAGCGCCTAGCGAAGAAGAACTGAATGCTTTTGAGGAGTATGTCAAAGAAGAGTTTCGGCTGGGTTTTGTTAAAGAGAGTGAAAGCTATAACACCGAACTACGAAATATTATAAACACAAAAACGTACTATTTTGATAAGCTTTTATGGTGCGAAGCAAAAAAAAGTTTATCTATTCGAGAATTTTTTAAAAAATCAAAACGTTCAGACAGTGATATCAGCGATGAGCTTTCCACCAAAATTTTTATCAAACAATACATGAATACGGTTGACCTCTCCCATGCGAAAGATGCGAGGTGGCATCAGTACCTTGAAAATGTTCTAACGATAATGGATTAAGCCGATGGTCATTAAAAACACAAATTACACCAAGCAAGAGATTGAGCGAATTCTTGAAGCGGCAAATGATATTGGGCTTACGATTTCTCAAGAAAAACTCTTAGAAATCAGCGATAAAATTTATCTGTTTGATGGTATTAAAAAAGAAGACATCATCCGTATGACAGCCAATGTGAAGTTTAAGCGCTATGCAAAGGGTGATGTGATTATGAATTTGGGTGATAAAACACGCGAGATTTATTTTATTCTCAATGGCACGGCAGTGGTGGTCGTGGAGGGTAAAAAAATCGTCGCAACCATAGAATCAAGCAATATGTTTGGAGAGATGGCTTTTTTAACGAAAAACCCTCGTAACGCAACAATTCTTGCTTACAAAGAGGGGACGACCATCATCTCTTTTGAGATTAACGACACAAAGTGCAATGAAATTTTCTCATACCCTTTTGCGCTGTTGTATAAAAATATTGCACTTGATTTAACCCGAAAAATCGAAGTGGCTAACCGTAAAAAATAGCGCTTATAATGTACTAAAATCTACGGTTACTTCATCGATACTACTTTCAGGCAGTAGCTCTTTTGCATATCTCAGATACAAGCCTGAGTTGTAGAAAAATTTTACAAGCTCTTTATCCAAATCATCCTCTTTTGCCATAAAATAAAGAATTTTCATCGCAGAGGAGAGAGGATTTCCTTTTTTATAGGGTCTATCGCTTGCGGTTAATGCTTCAAAGATATCCGCCACAGCTAAGATGCGTGCTTCAAAGCTGATTTCATCTCCTTTGAGTCCTTGAGGATAGCCTTTACCGCTGATTTTTTCATGGTGGTTGCCTGAAATTTGAGGAATTTCTTTGTATTTTTTAGGGAAAGGAAGATTGTTTAAAATATCGACACTAATCGTAGCGTGTTCATTGATGATATCACGTTCTTCTTTAGTGAGGGTTCCTTTTTGGACACTCAAATTATACGCTTCATTTTCGGTTAAAATGGTATATGTGGTGCCATCAATAACCCAAGGCTCTTTTGCCATGGACTGAATTAAGGCAACATTGGCATCGTTTGTAAATTCAGCACCTGCATTGCTTGTACGAATCACATCCATATAGCTACCTAGCAAAGCGACTTTTTCAGCGTGTTGTTCGGTGCTCATTTTGCCTTCAAGGCAATTTACATGTAACGCTTTTTTAATTAATTCAATACGGGTTTGTACCAGTTCGATTCTATCAAAAATAGCTTCTAGTTTTGTCGCTTTATCGACCACTTGTTCAGGTGTGGCAAGTTTGCCAATATCATGCATCAAGGCTGCAAAGTTTATCTGCTTTAACTCCTCAGAGCTAAAGGTTTTGTCTTTAAAAACAGTATTGTCTGCATGCACTGCCTCAGCGAGCATCACACTTAAATGTACCATGCGTTTAATATGCCCAGCGGTATAAGGAGATTTTTTGCTGATAGCAAAGATGATGCTTTTCAAAAAGGCTTCAAGGAGGTTTTCCAAGCCTTGAATGAGTGTTGTATTGGTAATACTCACGGCTGCTTGTGAGGCAAGAGAGAGAGTGATGGAAGCATCTTCTTCGTTAAAAGCAATGCTTTGCCCAGAGCGCGTATCGATTTTATTGAGGAGTTGAAGGACTCCAATGATTTCATGTTCATGGTTTTTAAGAGGAATCACAAGCATTGATTTTGAGCGGTAACCTGTGCCTGCATCAAATTTTTTAGTGCCCTCAAATGAAAATCCTTCTGCTTCATAGACATCAGGAATATTAATCAATCTATCTTCTAAAACACACGTTGCGGCAACCATCTTTTTATTGGGTGTTCCATCTTCGAGGTAAAGAGGAAGGGGAGGCCATGAGATAGGTGCATGTGTGCCTCCCATCTTAATACCCAAAGAGTCTGTTTGTGCGACTTTAAAGTGTAGATTGTGTCCATCGACAAGATAGAGGGTTCCTCCATCTGCATGGGTGAGATTTTTAGCTTCAGAGACAATCATTTCAAGCAAGACATCGATATTTTCATTAGCAGAGAGTGCGGTGCCTATTTTATTGAGTTTTGTGATTTTTTCTTGCGTTGAAGCAGATGTTTCTCTGTGCAACTTTCCTGTTTCCAAATCAATAGACTCACCATCGTGCAAAATATGCTCTTGCAAAATACCAATCGCCACCAGCTCTTCAGCAGTTTGTTGTGCGTAAAATGGTTTGAGATGATTGATGTAAATAGTGATAGGGCGCGATAAGGAAGCCAATTCTTCTTGCAAAAGAAGAGGAGTGAGATGTTTACTGTCTTTTGCAATCTTAGCAAAACGATTGGGAAAAGAGACATCGATGATAAGTGCTTTAATAGAATCTTTGCTGTTAATCGTCTCCCAAAGATGCGGATTTTTATAGGTATCACTTGAAAATAAAATACCACTGCCCTCTTTTTCGATGAT